>JAFZET010000467.1 GCA_017560565.1 Clostridia bacterium
GATCACAGGCGAACTGAAAAACAGAATTGACGGACTTTGGGACGTTTTTGCGGCGGGTGGACTGGTGAATCCCCTTGACGTTATCGAGCAGATCACTTATCTCATGTTTATCCATGACCTTGATGATGCGGACAACCTCCGTGCCAGGGAAGCGGTTATGCTGGGACTGCCTCACAATAGCATTTTCGCAGAAAAAGTACAGGTCGGTGAACGGGAAATCGCCGGAAATCAGCTGAAATGGTCCACTTTCCATGACTTTCCCGCCGCGCAGATGTACACTACCGTGCAGGAATGGGTGTTCCCCTTCATTAAGAATCTGCACGATGATAAGGACAGCGCATACTCCAAATACATGGAGGACGCTATTTTCAAAATTCCCACGCCTCTGCTGCTGGACAAAATCGTCACCATCCTCGACGATATCTACAGCCAGATGGCGCAGATCAAGGATACCGACATCCGCGGGGACGTATACGAATACCTCCTGTCGAAGATTTCCCAATCCGGTCTGAACGGACAGTTCCGCACACCTCGTCACATCATCCGTATGATGGTGGAACTGATGAACCCGGGGGCAGATGACGTGATCTGTGACCCTGCCTGCGGGACATCCGGGTTCCTTGTTGCTGCCGGGGATTACCTGAGAGAAACCAAAAAGGAAGAAATCTTCTTCAATAAAACGAAAAAAGAGCACTTCATGACCAAAATGTTCTACGGCTACGATATGGACAGAACCATGCTTCGGATCGGTGCTATGAACATGATGACCCATGGCGTGGACAATCCCTATATTGAATACCGTGACAGCCTGTCTGACCAGAATACGGATCGGGAAAAATATTCCCTGATCCTTGCAAACCCGCCGTTTAAGGGGAGCCTTGACTATGATACCGTGGCGGCGGATCTGCTGAAGGCTTGCAAGACAAAGAAGACGGAGCTTCTGTTCCTCGCGCTGTTTCTGAAAATGCTGAAGATCGGCGGCAGATGTGCGTGCATCGTTCCGGACGGGGTACTGTTCGGTTCGTCCACGGCGCACAAGGCGATCCGCAAGGCTCTGATCGAAGAAAACCGGCTGGAAGCGGTGATTTCCATGCCGTCGGGCGTATTCAAGCCGTATGCGGGCGTGTCCACGGGGATTCTGATCTTCACGAAGACGGGACACGGCGGTACGGACAAGGTGTGGTTCTATGATATGCAGGCAGACGGGCTTTCGCTGGACGACAAGCGCACACCGGTGGCGGAGAATGATATTCCGGATATTGTGGCACGGTTCCACATGCGGTTTACAGAGACGCTCCCCTCTCCCACGCCGGACGGATTTGTGCCGGAGGAACCTTTTGTACCGGAATCTGCGAGAGCACGGACGGAGAAGTCGTTCTTTGTACCGAAGGAAGAGATCGTGGGGAACGAGTATGACCTGTCGATCAACAAGTACAAGCAGACGGAATACAAGGCGGTACAGTATCAGCCGACGAGCGTGATTCTGGCGGAGCTTCGGGAGATGGAGATGGAGATTGAAGCGGGGCTGGCGGAATTGGAGGGGATGTTGTGAGAGTCAGATTAGGGGATATTTGTACTGTAATTTCAGGTTCAACACCCAAAACTAACATTCCTGAATATTGGGATGGTGAAATCAAATGGATTACACCGGCGGAGTTAAACGAAGATAGTTATTATATTCATGATTCAGTTCGGCACATAACCGAAGAAGGAAGAACAAAAACCGGCCTTTCTTTTATGCCGACCGGAACTGTAATTCTTTCATCACGAGCACCTATCGGCAAAACAGCCATAACTGGTTGCGAGATGTGTTGTAATCAGGGATTCAAGAATTTGATATGTTCCGATAAAATATTCAATGAATACCTTTACTTTTTCTTAAAGGGAAATACGGAATATTTGAATTCACTTGGAAGAGGTGCTACTTTCAAGGAAATTTCAAAATCAATCGTTGAAGAAATTGAAATACCGTTGCCAGATTATGAGGAACAGGTTAAGATTGCAACTCTGATAAGGAAAGTTGATACCCTCATCTCCCTCCGCAAACAGCAGCTTGCGAAATTGGATGAGTTGGTCAAAGCACGATTTGTCGAACTGTTTGGTGACGAAAGTGAACTTGATAAATGGCCTTGCTGCACGGTTGGCGATGTGGCAGATGTATGTGTTGGCGTGGTAATTAAACCGACACAGTATTATGCCGATACAGGCATTCCCGCGTTTCGTTCCTTGAATATTGGCGAAATGCGTGTGAAAGATAGCGACTGGGTCTACTTCACAGAAGAAGGTCATCAAAAGAATCAGAAGTCAGTTATTCGTAAGAATGATGTTCTTGTAGTTAGGTCTGGTGCTCCTGGAACTGCTTGTGTTGTTACGGAAAAGTATGATGGATATAATGCGGTTGATATTATTATTGCTCATCCAGACAATCGAAAAGTCAACTCTGTATTCCTTGCTGCATTTACCAACATGCCTCATGGTATGAATCAAATCCGTGCAAAAACAGGTGGTGCGGCTCAACAGCATTTCAATGTCGGTGGGTATAAGGCGATGCGTCTTATTATGCCCCCGTTAGAGTTGCAAAACCAATTCGCAGCCTTCGTCGAACAGACCGACAAATCAAAA
>JAFZET010000468.1 GCA_017560565.1 Clostridia bacterium
CGGCGGGATCCTGAATGCGGTTTTCTCCCGGCTGACCTCAGGCGAGATCGGTACCGGCAAATCCCTGACCGTCAACTGCAGTATGTCCCTGATCGCAGCCGGCATCGGTTCTCCCATCCCTCTGGCATACAATCTGCAGGAACAGGGGATCCTTGACTACCTGCGCAGAATGGTGGCGGCGGGTGCGGATTTCTGACCAAATAAAATATAACAGCAGAGTATTCGGCTGTCGGGAAAGTCCCCGGATCCGAAAGCACTCTGCTGTTTTTGGTTTCACTCTATCCTGTTCCGGATCTCACCGATACAACGTGCGGCAAACCGCCGAAGGGTTTCCGCATCCGCTGTTACAGATCCGCCTATTTTGTATGCCTCCGCCGCCTGCCGGATCACATCATGCCATACCGGCTCCAGATGGGTCATCCCCCACACGCCGCCCGCCGCTTTGGAAAGCACCGTCCCTTCCCGGCAGAACGCCAGTACCCGGCACAGATTCAGCACGCAGTACACCGGATGCGCCGCAATATCCGCTTCCATATTCTCCACATCGTACAGCAAAGCGGCAAAATACGCCTTCTCCGGTACCGGGGCAAACAGCTCTGCCGCAGGAGGGCCGTACAGCGGAAAGCCCACCGCACGGGTTACGGTAAAATGCGCCGCCAGATCCGGATCTGTTCCGTGCATGGTTTCACAATACTCTGCCGGATCCTGCAGACACCGCCTGAGATGTCCCTCGGAAAAATGGAACAGATACGGCGTCGGATACAAAAATCCCCGGCAGTACCGCTCCTCAACAATACTCATTTCGATCCCCTTGGGCGGATATTTTTCCCGAACAGACAGAATCCACGTAAGCAGCCGTCTCTTTTCCGCTGTTGTTACGGCACCGTTCACCACTGTGAGAAAATCCACATCGCTTGTCTCCCACCGGAAGCATCCGAAAGCCAGTGAACCGTGTACATAGATTCCCGTCAGCCGTTCTCCGAGAATTTCCAGATGCACCCTGCGGATTTCGTCAAGTAAAATTTCAATCCGTTTCTCCATGATACTCCTCCAGAAGAGCTGCCAGTGCCGCTACGTTTTCCCTGCCGCTGTGTCCCAGCATCAGATCCGGCGTCTCCCCCGCCAGCCTGTCCCGCAGTACCGAAAGCAGGATATTCATGCACTTTTCCACAAATTCCGGTGCAATCTCCGGCAGAAGCACTTCTCTGCTTTCCCATATATGCGGCAGCCTGCGCGCCAGAAGCCGGGCTTTTTCATTTTCTCCGAGTCTCAGGTACACCCTGCACAGATTGGCACGGACTGTGGAACAAATGGCTTCGTTATCACAGCTCAAAAGCAGTTTTTCTGAGATACCCGCCGCTTCTTCGAGGGATTCCCTGTCTCCAAGCTCTGTCAGTGCCAGTGCCAGCTCGGACAGCAGTCCCCCGTTGCCCGGCCAGATCCGCAGTCCCCGGCGCAGGGTTTCCACCGCCCTCTCCGTCTCTCCCCGCTGTACCAGATCGTGTGTTTCACAGAAAACAGTTCTCAGGCTGTCCTCATCACGCAGTCTGTCCATCCCCACCAGTTCGTCCAGCGTCACGCCGTAGAAATTGGCAAGGGAAGGCAGCAGATCCACATCCGGGCAGGCGGTTCCCGTATCACCAAGCAAAGGAAACTATATGAATATGTTTAATTTCAGGTTATCTCCTGTTCAATCAATCTTCCCGATAAACCGATAATAAATCTCCACTTCCTGCTCCTTCGTACCATCTTCCCCTTTGACTGATTCATGAATCACAATCTTCTCGATCAAAGTATGCAGCAGTTCGGCGTTCAGTTCCGTGGGATTCACATATTGCCGGATCAGTGCAACCCATTTTACAGCGTCATCTTCGGCCTGTTTTTCGAATGCAAGTTCCATATTCAGCCGGGTAATCCTTGCATCAAGTTCCTGCTGTTCGATCTGGTATTTCTGCGACAGCATACCGAAGTTATACTCCGTAATCCGTCCGCCTGCCCAGTCCTCGTACAGCTTTATGAACAGCCGGTCAACTTCGGCTTTCCGTTTTTCTGCCTTGTTAAGTTCCGAAGTACGCTTCTTCACATCGCTGGCTTTTGCTTTATCACCGGCTGATAAAAGCTGATTCATCAGTTTTTCTTCGCTCATCTGTGCTTCCATTGACCAGTGGCGGATTCGTGCCAGCACATAATCATACAGGGTATCGTACCGAATATAATGTGCCGAGCAACGAAGGCCCGTCTGTCCATAGTTGCTGCAGGTGAAATAGCTGTACGGCTTGCTGTTCTGTGTGTTCGTCCCGAACCGCATCGACCAGCCGCAGTCTGCACATTTCACCAAACCGGAAAACATCTGCATGGTTCCGTTTTTCTGCTGTCTCCGGCGGCTGGAAATCTGCTTCTGCACCTGTTCAAAGACATCCTTGGGGATGATAGGTTCATGGGTGTTCTCCATACGAATCCATTCTTCCTCCGGCTTACGGACACGTTTCTTGTTCTTGTAGGAAATGTTCGTCTGTTTGTTGTGAACGCTGTTGCCGATGTAGGTTTCGTCTTTCAGGATACTTTTGACCTGTGCTACTGTCCATGCGTAGGCTTTGGATTCCGGTTCTCCTTCGTAAATGTGAGCGAATGTCCCGTATCGCTGATAGTTCAGCCAGCCGGGTGTGGGAACCTGTGCGGTGATGAGTTCTCGTGTGATCTTGGCGGCACCGGCTCCATGGGCGGCAAGGGTGAATATCTTCTCCACGATCCATCGTGTTTCCTCATCGATCACGATGGTGTTTTTGATATCGGGATGTTTCCTGTACCCGATGGGAGCGTATGTACAGGTTCGTTCTCCTGCGACAAACTTGGCATGAAGGGCGGCTTTAACTTTCTTGCTGGTATCTTTGGCATACCATTCGCAGAACAGAATCTTGATCGGCACGAAGTCGGACAAACCTTTGGCAGAGTCTTCGTTTTCTGTGACAGAGATGAACCGGACATTC
>JAFZET010000469.1 GCA_017560565.1 Clostridia bacterium
AGCAGAATGGATGTAATACGTTTCATGGTATTTCCTTCCCTTTATAAAAATAATGTATGAATCGTTAAAAGTATACTCTGTTTCAGCCCAAAATGCAAGATGGATAGTTTATAGTTTTTTTCGCCATTTCCGGTATAATTGCAACAGATTCACATACTTTTCCGTTAACGCAGTTTTTTGGACATATACAGCGCAAGGCTGTCGTCATTGGCACAGGCACTGTAGGGTTCACACACCGATTCCCCGTACCAGACACCGCTGCCGTCCGGAATGTACCCCCGCTTCACATACATCCGCTGAGCACTGCCGTAGCCGCTGTGCATACCTACACCCAGATATACAGTATCCGCATACGTACCGGCAATCTTTTCCGCCGTTTCCATCAGCGCACTGCCGATCCCGTGCCGCCGGTACTTTTCCAGCACGCCGAAATCCACAATCTCCGGCAGTCCCTGTCCTCCGAAAGCACCCCATTGGGAGTCCGGATACACATTGATATATCCCACAGCCGCACCGTCATACACCGCCGCCAGTGCCACAGCGCCCATCTCCGCCCGATGACGCAGACGCATTTCATATTTCTCCGCCGCAGCGTTCACCCAGCCCTGTTCAATCTCCCCCTGCACGATCTGCGGGATATCGCCTTCTTCCAGATCCCGGATCACAAGAGAACCGTTTTCATAGTAGATCATCTTCATCCTCCAAAGCAGAAGTACCCCCGGAATCCCGAGGGCATACTTCTTATCGCTGATTTCTTACTTCTTATTTTCTCACAACTTCCACACCTTCGGGAGCGATGATTTCCGCACCGTCCTTGGTGATGGACACTTCGATAATACCGTACGGTGTGGGGTAGGTACCCTTCACCCATTCCAGACCACCCAGATTGGGAGCGAACAGGATCTTTTTGCAGCCGGGTTCCAGTACGTGGATACCCATAATGTACTTGGACAGGAAGGGTGCGGGACCGGATGCCCAGCCGTGGCACAGGCTGTGACGGAGGTTCTTGTAGCAGAACGCACCGAAGTCCCCATGAATATCATCCTTGCCTTCGGGAACCACATCGGTAATGGGAGCCGCATTGTCCGCCCAGTGGATGTCAAAGTCTTCCCAGAAGGTGGTGGCGCCCATTTCGATCATCTTGCCCCAGTACTGCTTCATGATGTCAATACCGGCTTCAAATTCGCCCGCTTCCCCGATGGCGCACAGAGTGAAATAGCCAAGGAATGTGGACAGCCCTTCTGCACCGCCTACGGAGATCACTTCGTCAAAGGTCTTCTTGGCATCGCAGATACCGCTTTCCACCAGCACAGCCGCTGCCTGCTTGGAACCGCCCTTGATTTCAGGAACATACTTCTTCGTCAGCTCAGCAGCATCGTAGAATTTGTTGGCAAGCTCGCTCTCACCCAGGGTTTCCATGATCTGTCCGCCGGTCTTAAAGGCAAGGCAGGCAAGCCCCTGGGTACCGGCAAAGCGCTGTTCGGGGTGATCCTGGGTGGGCCAGTCAAACAGACCGCCGTCCAGAGGAGGAATGATCCGTCCGTCTTCGCCGATGTAGTCCAGATACCGGGTCAGCATTTCGGCGATGTAGTCCTTCTGCTCCTTCAGATAGTCGTAATCGCCGGTTGCCATGTACCATGCGTGATGGCACAGCATCCACCACAGATTGTACTGGGGAATCCCGTTCATGCTGTCGGAGGTGGGGGTAATGGACTTCACCAGATCCAGAGACTTGGTGATGACTTCGTTGGGACCGAATACGGACAGAATGGTGGCAACTTCAGTGTTCATATCCCCTGCCCATACCAGACGGTCACGCTTGATACCGTCCCACAGATACCGCTGCATATTCAGATGGGCGGTATAGGCGGCAGTATCGAAAATGGTGTTCACCATAGCATCGTTGCACACAAAAGTACCCTTGTATTCCAGATCCCGCCAGATCAGGGTAGCGGCGATGCAGCGCAGGTCAGCATAGGTATCGGGAGAGAGCAGCTCCACATAAGCAAACCGGAAACCGCTTTCGTTGGTCTCGTTGGAACTCCAGAAACCGCTTACATATTCCATGTCACGGGTAGCATGGTCGTTGGTGGTACCCTTTTCACCGAAGGGAGTCAGCGCTTCGGAAACGCTTTCGCCCAGACGGATCCGGTACTTGACGGTGGGCTGACCCAGACCCCGGAAGGATACCATGCAGGTACCGTGAAGTTCTCTGCCGAAGTCCACCAGCACAGCGGCGTTTTCATTGGAACCCCGGTTGTCCAGAATGCACTGATCCGTAAAACTGTAGATCGCAACCTGTGCGGGCTTCACTTCCGTCAGGTACTGACTGCCGGTGACATTCCCCTTGGTCAGCACAATACGGTTGGGGTAGAGTACCCGTCTCTGCCGCTCATCGTCAATCCCGATCAGACCGAATTTTTCGTCAACTTTCATTTTATATCCTCCTGTAACACCGTTCTGCGTGCAGTATTTTCGTATGACAGACTTATTATAGCATAGAAAACCCCAATGGGCAATACTTCTTTCACAAAAAATACCTTGACTTTCCCCGCAGGATAGGGTATGATGAAGCATAAACATTCCTCTATGCTATAAGGAGTCATCATACCATGTTACGTGATCTTGTACTGAACAACCGCAGCTACCGTACCTTTGACGAAAGCGATCCGGTGACCCGGGAAATGCTGCTGGAATGGGTGGACAACGCCCGTCTGGTTCCCTCCGCCGTGAACGCACAGCCCCTGAAGTACCGCCTTGTGGACACCAGGGAAGGTGTGGAAAAAGTGATGCCCCACACTGCCTGGGCGGGTGCGCTGAAGGATATCACCCTGCCCCCGGAAGGCAAGCACCCCACCGCCTTTGTGGTCATCTGCCACGATACCACCGTCCGTGAAAATCCCGCCTCCTCCGCAACAGACGTAGGGATCGCCGCCATGACCCTGCTGCTGTCCGCCACGGAAGCCGGCTACGGCGGATGCATGATCGGTGCGTTCAACAGGGACAGAGTGGGAGAGGTTCTGCGGATCCCAGAAAAGTATGTGCCGGTACTGCTGGTGGCGCTGGGCAAACCGGATGAGCTGGTATTCCTCACCGAACCAAAAGACAAGAACAACGTGATCTACTACCGTGACGACCACAACCTCCACTTCGTACCCAAGCGGAAGCTGGATGACATCCTGATCGACTGAGCCGCCCATGTACATTGCCATCTGCGTCTTTCTGATGACAGGGTTTATCTTTCTGGATTTCCTCCATCTGCGCCGCCGGAACCGGTATCTGACCGCCATTGAGGGAGTCCTCACCGGCGCCGGTGTTCTCCTGTTTCCCGTGTGTTTCCTGCTTCTTTCCGCAGATCTCTCCGGGGAAAACCAGACATTTGCCGAATGGGCATGGGACAGCACGACCACCTATCTCCGCTATGCCCTGCCCGTTCTCGGCGTTTTCTTTGTCCTGACATTTTTCTGCGCCCTGACCCCTCTGTGGGAGAAAAAGTACCGTACACCTGCATGGTGCCGGATCCGCTCCCTGACCTCTCTTGCCTGCGCCCCGGTTCTGCTGGTACTTGCCGGTTTTTTCGCCGCTCTTTCCGCCACGGATGTGATGCCTCTGGCGTGGTATATCCGGCTGTTTGGCATCGGCAGTGCTCTGCTTTTGCGTGCCATGCATCTTGCGGAAGACCTGTGGCAGAAAAAATACCTGCAAAGATCCTTCTGATGTGACAGCCGGGTGTTTTTTCTGCGTCAGCCATCCGATAAACCGCTGAAAATCCACAATCCCCCTACCAGACACTTGCATTTTCTGACAGATTGTGGTACAATATATCTATCTGACAGAGCATCTGTCACTGCCGTAAACAATGCGGCAAATCCATATAAGGAAAGGGTTTTCTCCATGAACAGAATCCGCCGCATCTGCTGGCTTCTGACCATTTGTCTCACATTTGCTCTGCTTATTCCCTGCACCGCACTGACCGCTTCTGCCGCTTCCGGCGGTGTTACCATTACGGAAACGGTCAACATCGCTCAGGCCAACAAAAACATGGAAGGCCACG
>JAFZET010000470.1 GCA_017560565.1 Clostridia bacterium
AGACATTGTTGGTTTTAGTACACTACGAAATTTCAATAAGCAATTTCAGAAACATATGGGCTGCACACCTTCTGAATATCAAAAAAAGCAATTTCCTCTTTAGTGCATCATCGATTGTTAAATAGATATGGATATATGTTTACGAAGGGGAAATGAAGAATGTTGTGATTCTGATAATATTTTCTGAGACCGTCCAAAATTCTGTCCAAACCTATGAATAAATACTTCCAATCAGACAAAACTCAAAGAACACGAGCCAAATCTGAAAGGAAGTATTTTTCATGGAAAAAGCAAGCAAAGAATTACTGAAGGACTACGTAAACAGCCAGCATTTCACAAGCACCACGGACATCCTGAACAGCATGAAAGAACTGTTCAGCGACGTGCTCCAACAGGTTATGGAAGCCGAACTGGAGGAAACCCTGGGCTACGAAAAAAGCAGCCGTGCGTCGGAAAATACAGAATCCGGCAAGGGGAAAAACTACCGCAATGGATACTCGAAAAAGACCGTAAAAACGCAGCTCGGGGAGGTAGATGTCAAAATTCCCCGGGACAGAAACGGGGCGTATGAGCCGAAAATTATCGGCAAGTACAGCCGGAATGCCGACGGAATGGAAGAAAAAATCCTTGCCCTATACGCTTGCGGGATGAGTCAGAGAGATATTTCCGAGCAGATCAAGAACTTGTACGATGTGGAAATTTCCGACGGACTTGTCAGCAAGATCGTGGAGAAGGTCACCCCGGAAGTAAACGCATGGCAGAACCGTCCGCTGGAAAGTGTATATCCCTTCATTTTCATGGATGCCATCCACTACAAGGTCAAGGAAGATCATCAGTATATCACCAAGGCAGCGTATGTGGTACTGGGAATCCGTATGGACGGTCACAAGGATATTCTGGGTGTATGGATCGGTGAAAACGAAAGTGCCAAATTCTGGCTGTCTGTGATGAATGATCTCAAAAACCGTGGAATCCGGGACGTATATGTCTTCTGTGTGGACGGACTTGCCGGCTTCAGAGAAGCAATAGGCGCAGCATTTCCGAAATCACAGATCCAGCGGTGTATTGTCCATCAGATCCGTTCTTCCACGAAGTATGTAAACTGGAAGGACATGAAGGAGGTAATGGCAGACCTGAAGAAAATTTATGGGGCGATCAATGAAGATGAAGCTATGCAGGGAATGGTGGTGTTCCGGGACAAATGGGCAAAAAATTATCCCAGCTGTGTGAGAAGCTGGGAGGAGAACTGGGATATTCTTTCCACGTTTTTTGCATATCCTGCGGAGGTTCGGAAGATCATATATACAACGAACATCATTGAAGGACTGAACCGTCAGTTCCGGAAGATCACGAAAAACAAGCCTTCGTTCACCAACGATGACTCTCTGCGGAAAATGTTGTATCTTGCGTCGCAGAATATTGTAAATCACTGGACGGTGGTATGCCGGAACTGGGATATGGTGTCGAATCAGCTGCGAATTCTTTTTGGGGGGAGAGAGACTATGTGAGAGAATCCCCCTCTGCCGATAGGGTTCCCGAAAGCCAGCCCCGTCATTCACGCAGGAGCGCGCATAACGTGACTGACTTCCGGGAGAACGGCTGATAGAGGGGGAAAGGACAGCTATGCCTGGCGGACAGGCACTTGTTTGATTGGATGGATGTTTACACAAAATTTTATGGGGTAC
>JAFZET010000001.1 GCA_017560565.1 Clostridia bacterium
CAGTGGATCACCGCAGTACTTGCGTATATCTGCATTGTTTACATCATGTTCAACGGCGCACAAAGACTGGAAAAGCGTCAGATGGAACGCTACGGTGCAAACGAAGAATACAATGCATACGCGAACAAGACCCCTATCATCATTCCCCTTCTGCCCATCTATCACCTGAACAAAAAGAAGTAAAAGGAGCTATTGGATATGGACTTTTCAATTTCTATGGCTCTTGTGGACTATATCCCCGTTATTTTCTTTGGAATTTCAGCAGTCATTCTTCTGCGTGATCTCTACAATAAGATGAGCAAAGGTGCTTTCGCTCTCTTTTCTGCAGGTGTGATCAACATCACACTGGCGGGCGCGCTGAAGGCTACGTGGAAGCTCCTTTATGCAACAGGCGCTTGTGATTTTGAAGCACTGAAC
This sequence comes from Clostridia bacterium, assembly GCA_017560565.1. Taxonomy (GTDB): domain Bacteria; phylum Bacillota; class Clostridia; order Oscillospirales; family CAG-272; genus UMGS1696. The sequence continues at coordinate 418 of JAFZET010000001.1, forward strand.
CATATGTTTTTCCCCGTGCAGTCCATCGGTTTTTTGCTTGCAGGTATAGGGATCCTTGCGATGCTCTGCTGTAAGCAAACCGAAAAGCCGGCAATGCTCGCAGTCGTTCCTCCTGTATTCAGCGGAACTTTCGTGTTCGTCGGACTGATGGTCGCAGGGCTTGGGCTGATCGACACAGTACTTTGCATCCTTTCGTGCAAGCTTAAAAAACCGTGGCTGATCGCACTGTTTGTCATTTCCTTTGTATGCTCTCTGTGCATGGGTTATTTGTCCTCCAAGGATTTTGCCGAGGCATCCATGAACTGGATTGCAGAAGGGGTGAATGTCATAGGTCAGGGGACACTGCTTGCAGGTGTGATGCAGCTGCACAGAAACGGACTGGCAGATCTGAAACTCAAAAGCGGTGAGACGGCATGACAGATACTTTATTAAACCTGATCCGGGAAAAGTACCCTCTCACAGAAATCGATGCAGGTGAAATGTCAACGCTCAAGGCAAACGGAATGACATTTATCGTCAAAGCATACCGTGCCGAGAGACTGGGACATATTTCGGTTATGAGAGCCAAAGGCTTCTTGGGGCTGATGAAAATGGATACGCTTATCATCCATCCCAAACAGGTCGAGCTTCCGCTTTACTCTTATGACAGAATCTATGCCATGGGCAACGACACCCTTATCGTTGAGCTTTACGATACGCTCAGCGGCGCTTGTGATCTCGGTGCCCTCGACGATGTAAAGAACCAATATACAGACCTTGCCGAACGAGATCCCGGAACGCATTGGTATGACAGCATCAAGCTGCCCTCCAGCATTTCCAAAAAAGGCAAGAAGGCGCAGACAGGCAGATTCGATCAGCTTGCCATCCAGCACCTTTTGGCGTATTTGGATATCCGGAATCCAGCCGTTTCTGTCGAAGAAAAAGAGCGCAAAGCGGCGTATTACGTTGACGGTCTGCTCACAAACGGCGGCCCTTCCACGGACGTTCTCAAGAAAAGTTTCGGCGTTGAGAAAACCACCAGACTTTTCAAAAACATTTTATTCGGGACTGCCGAGTAAAAAATCCAATCCACCGGCATCCCAGATAGGAAGAACAACAAACAGCAGGAGTGTATTTCTCACATTCCTGCTGTTTTTCTGTTATGGAATTCTGCAATCGCTTTTACCATTCGTTTTCGTCCAAACCTTCCATTTCACCGGAGGAAAGGCTGTCACCGATGCAGGCAACCGTACGGAAAATTCGGAAGAAGCCGCCGTCGTATTTGATATTATCCAGCGGTTCTTCTCCCGGAATGGCAAAAAACTTTGTGATATCCATGTGCAAACCTCAATTTTTTCAATTCTCTTTCTTGGTGAAATTCATCATCGTGTTGTCGGATCAGTACACATGGTATCATCTCGCCATGCGTACCGTTCTTCCTTACAGCGCAGATTTGATTTTCTCCCTATTATGTTTTTTCAGTTTCACTGATCCCCAACTTAAAATACTTTTTGAACAGAGTGGAGATATATTTCGGATTGTAATCAAAAGGTTGCTTTCTCCCCACCCTCTCAGTGTGCGTTGAAATAGGCATGGGGTGTCATACCGGTATACTTTTTAAAGACACGTGCGAAATAGCTGTAATCCTTGAATCCGATCTCTCCCGCAATCTCCGTCAGCGGATAGCCCCTGTACCAGACAATGGCGTAGCGGATACGATATTCGTTCACATACTGCAGAAAAGGCATACCAAGATTCTGCTTGAACAACTTACAAAAATAACTCTTATTGTACCCAAGGTCAGCTGCGATTTTTTCCGTTGTCAGATTGTTACGAAAATATTGCTGTACATACAGCTGGATCGAATGCACAAACTGGTTCTTCCTGTCCACGGCATCCCCTTCCCTGAGAATGGGAATCTTTTTCAGAAGAGTACCCAGCAGTCGGATAACAGCAGCAGCCAGCATACAATCATCTCCGGAACTGCCGCCAACAGCATCTGTAAATGCACTGTGTACATCATCCAGAAGTGTTCTGATCTCTCCCGCCAGCGGAGAAGACGCATCGATCACATTGGGAAAATGAAATTCCCCAGCACTGATCCGCCGGATCTCTTCTCCGGCAATCCCGCAGCACCCTGTAAAATACCATGGATCCAAAACCACGTGTGCATATGAAGTAACGCCCGCAATTGGAATTTCTCCCTGATGCAGTTCATATGGATTGATGATGAGAATATCCCCCGGTGTAAGCGTATACGCTCTGCCATTGATTTCCACATACAATGTACCGCTGTGGATCTGGTGGATTTCGATCTCATTATGCATATGAGACTGAAACACCATGCGCACTGTGTCGTTTCTTTCTACTTTATCCCACTTGGGTTCGGATATCTCCGGATGCCCAAAGGTTGAAAACCACGAACTGATCGGCATACGGGAATACTTGCTGATTTCATCTTCGGTAAGCATATCATCACTCCTCACAGCCAATTATGCTCTGTTTGATTCCATGATAAATTATACATGAGCCGGTGCACAATGTCAAGCTAATGCCAATTTTGTCCTAAAATAAGTGAATATATCACTTGTTTTGTGCTAAAAAAGGTGCTATTCTTATAAAAAAATCACACGGTTTCTGCTTTCTGAAAGACTGTATTTGGCAGAACCATTTCATAAAAATATTGAGAAGGAGCAACTTATGAAAAAGCATACCGCTTATCTGCTTGCACTGCTGATCTGTATGTCAGCAATGAGCGCCTGTGGTTCCGACACATCCACCGAATCGGACAATACCACCACACCGGAAACCTCTGCCGAAGAAATTGCAGCACCGGAAACAGAATATTCCCGTGAAAATCATCCTGACACGCTGCCGGAACTGGATTTCCAGGGGACGGATATGATCGTTCATGTCCGCGGAGAATCGGACAACCAGAAAGAAATTTATATGGAAGAAATGACCGGCGACCCGGTTTACGATGCAGTCTATGAACGAAATCAGATGGTGGAAGAACGTCTGAACGTTTCTCTCGGTATCGTGGTAGGCGGTGCATGGGACCAGTATGACCAGACCATCGGCGAAATCCGTGCTTCCATTGCAGCTGCTGACGGTGCCTATGATGCCATTTCCGGATGGTCTGCCCGTATCCCGTCTCTTTCTCTGGAAGGTCTTTTTCTGGATCTGAATATCATTCCCCATCTCGATCTGGAACAGCCTTGGTGGAACCAGTCGGTAACAGAAGAACTGCAGATTGCTGAAAAACTGCATTTTGCTACAGGGGATATTGTAATCTCTCATCTGAAACCCATGTCTGTATATGCGTTCAACCAGAAAATTGCTGCGGATACCGGCATTGAAAATCTGTATACTGTAGTCAACGAACACCGCTGGACCATCGATTATGTAAACACACTGGTTGCTGATCAGTATGTGGATCTGAACGGGGATGGCGCGCGTGATGCAGAAGACCGGTATGGGCTGATCTGCTCTTCCGTCAACGATGCCGACGGCTATATGCAGGGTTTCCGTGTATCCATGGTTTCCCGTGATGCAAACGATCTGCCCGTTCTGGAAATCGATGCGGAACGGATGAGCACAATCGTCGATAAGGTCTATAATCTGATGTGGGCAAATGCAGGCTGTTATGCCACCACCGATGACAGCACCGATATGAAAGCCTTTGCTTCCAACCATTCTCTGTTTGTCACTACCCGTATCGGTGACGTAATGTGGCAGCTTGCCGACATGGAAAGCGATTATGGTCTGCTGCCCTACCCGCTTCTGGATGAATCCCAGAGCGAATACGGTACCCGTGTGCAGGACTCTATGAACCTCCTGTGTATTCCGATCGATGCCCAGAACACGGAACTTTCCGGTGCTGTACTGGAAGCACTTGCCGCTCAGAGTTATCGTACCGTTACCCCTTCTTTCTTTGACATTGCTCTGAAAAATCGGTATTCCCGCGATGAAGAAACTGCTCAAATGATGGATCTGATCAAGGATAGTGTTCTGATCAACTTTGAATCCCTGTATAATGAATCCATCGGATATCCCTGGACAGTTCTTCGTTCTTTGATGCCTCAGAAATCGAATAATTTTGCTTCTTATTGGGCAGGATGTGAAAATGGCATCAAAACCAGACTGGAAGAAGCTGTAAGACTCATTCAGGAACAGAAGTAAGCCCAAAAGAAACAAATGAAATCATCTTTTCCCTCTCTAACGAAGAGTTAACATTCTGGATTTCCTTCCATTCGTCATACCAATCTATACAGCTCAAGATTTTATTTGCGAAATCCTGAGCTGTATTTTTATGATAACAAACATTTTTTTGATTTTTCTCTGCCCAAGACACAGCTGCATACGACAAAAAGACACCCCTGCCTGATGCAAAAGTGTCTTTTGTGGTTATATTTTATGGCAATTGGGTGATTCATTTTCCCCCACAGCACTGCAGCAGCAGACTGTGCAGTGCAATTTCGTAATCATAGTAGAAGTTCTGTGTCATGCAGACAAACACCCTGATGAATACATCCGCATTTCTCTGACACCCGGTAAATACCGTATGCAGTACAAGGATGAACCGGAAATGAAAATCTGTCAGGCTATTCTTTTTGAAGAACCCCATCATGTTTTTTTGAGGGGTATGTTAGTGTGACAGAACCATTTAAGCGTCCAAGTGTTCCTCCCACCGAACAACTTTTATTTATGAGGTCATGAACCTTACTGACAGATATTGCTGTAGCAGATTTGTTTGCAGTTGCTTAGGCTCATGTTGACAGAGCAAACGGTAACATGATATAATACCTTTATAATACATTCAGTTATAGAAAGGATACCTGGCATGATATACACCTGTGATCAGGAACAGATTCTGACCTTTTCCGTTTTGCCGCCACTGTATTTACCTTTTTACAACCAGTGGGGTGCAAACGCTTATTATACCTACTCCGCTTTTGACTACGATCCTTTCACATTGCGTGCCTCCAGTACATCCGGTTCTCCCGTAGTGCTGGCTGGTGAAAAGTTTTTCGGATTTCTGACAGACATCGGGGGACGTATCTCATACGATGGTTGTGGAAAGCTGACTTTCACCTGTCCCGCCGGACAATCTCTGTGGGTGGCGGAAGAATGCAATCCGTATGAACAGTGGCGGCAGTATAACGATGCGGTATTGAAAGGACAACCGGAATACTGTCCGGAATCCTTCTGGAGCGGCTTGGAATACTGTACATGGGTGGATCAGAAAAATGTTGCTGTACGGAACGGAAGTACCAATATGCAGGAATTTCTCTGCGAAAGCTACGTTTATGATTACATGATCCGGGTAGAAAAACTGGGATTGTCCAAGGGAAAGCTAACCATCGACGATGGATGGGATCTACGGTATCCAACGGGGGAAAAAGTCTGGGGAAACTGGGAAATCGACCGGAACAAATTCCCCCATATGGAACAGCTTGTCAGGGATATGACCTCTGCCGGATTTGTCCCAGGACTTTGGTTCGCACCGTTTACCTTCACGCCGAACTGTATTCTGGCACAGCATCATCCTGAGCTGATCGGTGAAAACTGGAATCAGCGTGCGGAGAACTACGATTCACAGAGTCTGATGTTTATAAAGCCCTCACCCATTCTGGAACGGTATTATGATGAAGTATTCGGGTACTACATCGACATGGGTTTCCGGAAATTCAAGCTGGATATGTCTTACGGCAACAAGCGGGAGATGAAGGAACTGCTCGCCATGATGTACCGGATCATCAAGAAGCATAATCCTACCGTAGAAGTAGAAGCCCATATACCGGATATTTTTGTATCCCGGTACTGTGACACTGTCCGGATCAATGATGTTTCCTTTGACGACAAGGATCAGTGGCGTGCTGTAACCATGGAGCATTATAAGGTCTGCCGGTATTCATCTCACGATCGGATTCTGAATCTGGACCATATCGGCACCAACACTTCTGATCCTGAAGCAGCTCCCTATCTGGCTCATGCCCGACTTTTACTGGGTCTGGAAGGCGGATTCCCCTGTGTATCCCTGCTGCCTGATCGGTTTGATGATCCTGAGGTGGTGGAAGAATATGTGGTATTGGTAAACGGCTGGTGTGAAAGACAGAAAAAACGCTGAAAAAACGTTTATTTTATCCAATGTAAAAAATGCGGAGACATTATTGAATCCGTTTCTGTATACGATTTCAAAACCTGATCCTGCAATGCTTGTTCGGTTGATGCCGGGCATTACTATCTCAGACAATGTGCATATCATTGGATGATTTCACCGATCTGAGCGAATTTCAGGAAGACTCAGACGAACAAAAATAGTAATTGACTTGTGTCAAGTTTTGTGGCTGGAAACGGGCGTATCGGACGGTTATGGCAAACGCTGCTGCTTTCCCATTGGAATCTCACATTTGCATGGCTGCCAGTGGAGTCTATCATTCATGCTCGCCAGCAGGAATACTATATGTGTCCCGTTCTCCTTTTCCAGCATCCAGGCAATGTTTGTTTTGTGAAAGAGCAGTTCCTGCATTTCCTCACGGGCAGTTCGGTATTCCATATCCAAATATATAGAAATCCTGCTGGATATATGTTATAATATACCCACAACAACAGGGTACATCTATATATCTGCATTCTGAATGGAGAAAACCACCATGAAATACAGTATCAATCCCTCCCGAAAACTGTTTGACCGCAGCAAAATGCTCTATGGTCACTTTATCGAACATTTTCACCGGCAGATTTATGGCGGTGTGTATGATCCCGGAAATCCTCTGTCCGACACCGACGGTTTCCGTACCGATGTCATCAAAGCCATGCAGGATATTGAAGTACCGATCCTGCGTTGGCCGGGCGGTTGTTTTGTATCGGCCTATCCCTGGAAGAATGCGGTGGGTCCCAATCGGATCCCCTATTATGACAAAGCCTGGCATGTGGAGGAACCCTGCACTTTCGGTACCGATGAATACATCAAACTCTGCCGGAAGATCGGCTGCGAACCGTACATCTGCACCAACGCCGGCACAGGCAGTGCAGTGGAAATGAGCGACTGGGTGGAATACTGCAATCTCCGTACAGAAGGTCCTTATGCCAGGCAGAGGATTGCCAACGGATACGAAGTACCGCACAATGTCCGTTTCTGGAGCATCGGCAATGAGAACTGGGGAGACCACGAAATCGGAGCAAAATCCGCTGCGGAATGGGGTCGGCTGGTAAATGAATCGGCGAAAATGATGCAGCGGGTGGATCCGGAGCTGGAACTGTCTGCCGCTGCTCTGCCGGATCTGGACTGGAACCTCCATGTACTCCGCAGTGCCGGACATCGGCTGAAATGGATTTCCATCCATGAATACTGGGACGGCATCCACCAGACCAATGATTTTGCAACCTATGAGCAGTCCATGGCGTATACGGATTCTCTGGACAGAGGTATCCAGAATGTACGGGGACTTCTGACGGCGCTGGGGCTGGAAAAGAGCATCAAAATTGCCTTCGATGAATGGAATCTCCGTGGCTGGTATCATCCGGATTTCAACACCTTCGGTCGGGGACTGGACAGACAGAGGGACATTCTGGATCCCCGTGACAAAAACGACGACAACCGGCTATATACCATGGCGGATACGGTTTTCACAGCCTGTTTCCTGAACACCTGCAACCGGAACGCAGATATTGTCGGCATGGCGAATTTTGCTCCCATTGTCAACACACGGGGCTGTATTTTCACCCATGAAAACGGCATCGTGCTGCGGGGCACCTATTATGTATTCCAGATGTATGTGAAGCTGCTGGGAGAAACGATTGTGGATCTGTGGGTACAGGAGACTGAAAAACTGACGCTCACCGACCGCTGGGGAAACAAACGCATGGTGGATGCTGTGGATATTCTTGCAACCAGACGTGCGGATGGAATGACAGTCGTTTCTGCCATCAACAAAGATGCGGTGCAGGAAAAGATGGTTACACTGGAGGTATCGGGGGCAAGACAATACCGTATCCATACGCTGAACGGGGATTCCACGGAAAGTTATAATGATATTGGCATAAACGGTATTACCTGCACAGTCGGGGAGTGGATGCCGTGTGCGGATGAAGTCTCTGTTGCGCTTGCGCCGCACAGTGTGAATGTGATTGAAATTGCTGCGGAATGATGTTTTACGGTAATATATCAGAAAAGAGATAAGAATCGGTAGTTATTGCAAAAATGTATGTAATATGCTATAATACCCATAAATAGTTTTTCAAAAA
>JAFZET010000471.1 GCA_017560565.1 Clostridia bacterium
ATGCGCTGTACACCTCCCGTCTGGGCGCACAGGATGTGACCTCCGTATTCGCCTCTCGTAAGGAAGCCGCCTATACCGCACTGGAAAGCATTCTGAATGAATACAGAGACAGAGAAGCGGATTTTCAGTAATCCTTAATGAATCACCCAAAAACACGGTCTGTACCGAAATGGCATCAGACCGTGTTTTGCTGTTTATTCTGTGATATCCGGACAATGCCAGTCGTAGATGGGTTCCGGTGCTTCAAAGGGGATCTGCTGGAACTTTTCACAGAGGGGCGTGCCATGCCGTTCCCGCTGGATGACCTCGATCAGCATATCAAAATCTTCCGGCAGATGTGCGTGTCCGCCGCTGCGCCAGTACCAGAGCACATTTTCCGGCTTGCCGTACAGCTTCCAGGCTTCTCTGGCAGCGATGCTTGTCTGGTAGGTGTTCACGGGACCTGCCCAGATATCGCTTTTCGCCTGGCAGTCGAAGAACACACGGGGCGCAATCAGTGCTTTCAGGCTGTGGGCGTCGAAGGGCAGTTTTTCTTCACAGTCTTCGTAGGCTTTCATGCCGGTGCCGAACCAGTCCGGGAAGGCATTGATGATATCCTTGAGGGTTTCGCTGCGGGCTTCGGTTCCATCCTCCCGGAGTGCACTCATGTGGATCCGGTAACAGCTGGATCCGCCGGCGCAGGTGGCTTCCGGATTCACAATGGTGGCACGTTCATCCATGACCCCTGCCAGCAGTGCGGCTTTGCCTCCCCGTGAAAGACCGGTAAAGGTAACGGAGGTAAGATCCGCATATCCCAGCTGAATCAGTGCATCCAGCACACGGCTGAACCCCCATGCCCACGCCATCAGCGCACCGAACTGCAGATTGCTGTAGGTTTCGTACAGATTCCCCGTACGTTTGGGATTGCGGATATCCGGTACGATCTCATCCCGGTTGAACGTCACCAGCATGATGCCTTTGTCCAGAAATTTCTGGGCAATGACCGGATCCTGCATACAGCCGTAGCACAGATCTCCGTCTACCACCACAGGCCAGGGACCGTTCCCGGCAGGTTTGTGGGCATACATGGTGAACGAGATGGGTTTTTCTTTTGTACCCACGGTCAGCCGCCATATATTCATCCGTCCTACCGTGTTTGGGACGCACAGGGGATCCAGTTCCAGCACCTCCGGCGGCGGCAGGGTCTGTCCGTACTGCAGCTCCACTGCCGTTTTGTACAGCTCCTTTCGTCTCTCACGCCAGTCTGCAATGGAACCGACTTTTCTGCCGTCTTCGAATGTAAACAGATCCGGCAGTTTGCCGAGGACCTCATACGATGTGATTTTCATACCATACCTCCTGTGTCAAGGGTTCAGATACAGTGTGTATCCAGCCACTGCCTTGTGAACTCCACGGTTTCAAGCCCTATATCCGCTATGCAGTTGGAGCAGAATACCATGCCTTTTGTCCGTCCGGCTTCGTACAGCCGCAGACCGGTTTCCAGCTGGTGCTGCATCAGATCCAGCGGCATGGGCGCACCGGTGCCGTAGTCGTAGAAGTAGATGCCCTGATAGATGGGACAGGGGGTTGCAAGAATGCCTTCCAGCTGGGTCAGGTTTTCTTCCAGTGCAGGCAGATCGGCGGCTTTCCACGTCCAGAAGGTGAGTACATCACAGTGTACCAGATGCTCCGCAATGGGCTTGTGCAGTTCGTGAGTATACAGCACCGTCCACAGAGCCAGTCCGGCATCGTGCAGTCCCTTGGCACAGGCGCCGATGACATCCGGTGTGTAGACCTTCATCCGTGCATCGCTGAAAAAGTCGTCCATGATCCCGCCGATGATGTTGGGATACACTTTTGCCACATCGATCACAGCGGACAGATCCGTTTCTCCCGTGTTGGTACGCTGGGAACCGCCGTCGCCGATAATGGACCAGACGACCTTCGGCGCATCCTTGATCTTTTCTGCTTCATCAAAGAAGGGAGGTTCCGGTTTGTTGCCCATGGCCACACGGCAGATATTGGGTACACCCAGATACAGGGAACCTTCCATAGGTCCCATACGGTTTTCGCCGGGCAGATGCCAGCAGTTGTTCAGTGTGGCGTGATGGGAACCGGCGTCCTGTCCCCACAGCCATAAATCTTCCCGTTTCAGCATAAATATCTCCTTTTCAGCAATTCTGCCAGTCCATACAGGCTTTGATATACGCAATCACGTTTTCCACCGGCACTTCCGGTTCCAGCAGATGGGTGGGACATACGTACAGACCGCCTTTTTTGCCGGCAATGTTCAGATTTTCGAATACTGTTTTCCGCACTTCCTCGGGGGTACCGAAGGGCATGGTGCTCTGGGTTCCGATGGTGCCGTGGAAAGACAGCACATCTCCGTATTCCGCATGGATCCTTGCAAAATCCATGCATTCCGGCTGTACGGGATTGAGGATTTCCACTCCGGCTTCGATCAGCTGGGGGATCAGTTCCGTCACGTGTCCGCAGGAGTGGTAGAAAATCAGCAGATCCGGATTCACAGCTTTGGCGGCATCGATGACCCGTTTCAGCCGGGGTTTCAGCCATTCGCCGTACAGTTCTTCGCTCATCATGATGGTGTGCTGCATCCCGATGTCGTCGCCGAGAAAAATACCGTCCGCACCGGCTTTTGCGTAGTTGACCGCTCTGGTTACGGCTATGTCCGTCACCCGATCCAGCAGCACCTCTGCCATGGTATCCTCACTCATCATGTCGCACAGCAGATTTTCCATCCCCCGCATATACCATGCCGTTTCCCAGATGGTGCACTGCATCTGTCCGATGGCAGCCATGTCGTCTGCATGAAAAGCATCCACCCGTCCTTTCAGCAGTTTTGTATGGCTTTCATCGCCGTACACCGGCATGGGATAGGAAGCTATCTGTTCCACAGAATCAAAATCCTTCATGGGATGATGCATATAGGTCATGTGGTAAGCGGCGGCAGAGCCGGGTTCTCTGGCCACTCCCCAGCCGTCAATGGCTGTACCGGGACGGAAGTTTTTTCCTTTGTAGCAGGGCATAAAGGTTTCCGGTCCTTCAACGGATACCGGTATATCCCACAGGATTCCTTCGCCGACCGGCAGGGTCAGGTCGTTCTCCCGGCGCCACGCTTCGTATTTTTCCCGCAGACTGGGACACATATTGAAGCTGACCGGCATATAATCGTATCCGGTGCGCCGGGCGATGGATATATAGTTCTCGCGGTTGGTCATCCGTATAGTCCTCCTGGCTGACAAAATACCTGCCTTTATCATATCACAAAAACGGGCGGATGTCGATAAATTTCTACAAATTTCTTGATTTTTTCACAGCAATAGTGTATCATGATACCAAACAAAATCACCGGAGGAATTACCTATGAGCCGTTTTCTTGAGAATCTTGCCGCATTTATCCAAACACAGCCTTTTGACATTATACGTGTTACCCGCATCAAAGATGGCATTTCCGAAACCCTGGAAGGGACGGAAGCCAATCCCTGTCAGAATCTCTATTCCGTTGCAAAATCCTTTACTATGACCGCTATCGGTCTTCTGTACGACAGAGGACTGGTGAAGCCGGAGGACAAGGTCTGTGCCATTCTGCAGGATGAACTGCCGGAAACGGATATGGATCCCCGCTGGCATGATGTGACTGTGGATATGGCGCTGACCCACAGACCGGGTCTGCCGGTAGGTTTTCTGGATATTGACGTAAATCCCTCCTCTAAATTCGGCTGGGACTATCTGCACTATATGCTGACCTATCCCCTGGTCTGTGATCCCGGTACCGAATACCGCTATTCCGACGGGGCATTCTATCTGCTGTCCCGGATCGCATCCAAGCTGGCTGGGGTACCCATGGATACGTTCCTGTGGAAAGAGCTGTTCTATCCGCTGGGCTTCCAGGAAATGGCGTGGAGCCGCTGTCCGATGGGCTATCCCATGGGTGCCACAGGTCTGTACATCGGATCGGCAGACATGGCAAAGCTGGGTCAGCTGTATCTGGATAAAGGTATGTATGATGGAAAACGTATCCTGTCGGAAGAATGGGTGGATCTGGCGCTGACCCGTTCCTATGGCTTTGACTGGAACGAAAACCACACCTGTTTTGCCAAAGGCGGTATGTGCGGTCAACGGCTGATGGTGGTGCCGGAGGACAGACTGGTGATCGCTCTGCAGGCTTATGGTGCCAACAGCGATGTTGTGGCTAAATGGGTGCTGGAGCACAGCAGAGAAGGAGACTAAAAATGGGAAAGAAACTGGATCTGCGGTTTTCCGTAAAGGGCGGACTGCAGCTTGCCGCTGACGGATTTTCGCCCGTCCTGCGGGAAAACGGAGATTTCTGGCGTGCCTTTCTGGATACCGGGGAAATCAGGGAACTGGCAGTATACGCACACGATCAGACCCCTTCGAAGACGGATGTAACCGATACCTGTGCGGTATACCGCTACGACAGCCTGACAGCCGAGGACGGCGTGGTCTATCCCATCGTTCTGGAAGTCACACTGCAGGAGATTGAGGGCACGGTACACTGTTCCGCCGTCATCGAGAACCACGGGGACTGCATTGTGAATGAGCTGCAGCTGCCTTTCGTGGATGCATACGACTACGGCTGTGATCCTGCGGAGGAAGTACTGTATGTGCCCGATGGAATCGGCTCCCGGACGCCCAATCTGCGGCAGGCCATCTCCTGGTGTCATACGGAATACATGAGTGCGGACTACAAATCCACATGGATGACCCATACCTATCCGCCCACAAACGGCAGAATGCTGTCCATGCCCTGGATGGGACTGCAGTGCGGTGGGAAATTCCTGTATTTCGGAGAACACAACCCGGAAATGCGGATCGTGGGGCTGAATGCGGGGATTCCCCCGAGACACGCCAGGTCCGCCCTGCTGTTCAATCTGTCTCATTATCCTGCTGTCCGGAAAGGGGAACGGGTGGAAACGGGCAGAAGCGTGATCGCCCTGTTTGAAGGAGACTGGCGGGACGGCGCGGCTTTTTATAAGGAATGGTCTGAGAAAACCTGGGTGAAAAAGCAGCAGATCCCGGAATGGGTACAGCACATCACCGGATGGCAGCGGATCATCCTCAAGCATCAGTACGGCGAAATTTTCTGGAAGTACGAAGACCTGCCCCGGCTGTATGAGGAAGGGAAGCGATACGGACTGAACGCACTGCTTGTGTTTGGCTGGTGGAAGGGAAGATTTGACAACAACTATCCCGAATACGAAGCGGACCCGGCACTGGGCGGCGAAGAAGGACTCCGGGCTGCCATTGCGGAAGTCCAGCGCAGAGGCGGACACGTTCTGCTGTATACCAACGGCAATCTGATCGATATCAAAACCGATTTTTATAAAACCACCGGTCAGCGGATCTCCCACAAGGATATTGACGGCAACGAATACAGGGAACACTATAAATTCTCCAATGACGGTACGGTTCTGCGGAACTATGGCTATAAATCCTTTGATACCGCCTGCCACCGTACAGAGGAATGGAAGGAAAATCTGCTCCGTGTCACCCGTCTGAAGCTGTCCTTTGATCCCGACTCCATTTTCTTCGACCAGCTTGGCTGCTGTCTGAAGCTGTGCTTTGATACGACCCATCCCCACGGGAACCGGATCGATGAAGACGGCATGGGACGATACGAAAATATCTGTGCCATCCGGGAAATCACACCGGAAACAAAAGCAATCGGGACGGAATGGGTATGTGACCGGTACGCCAATCTGGTGGACTATATCCACGGCTGCGGCACCGGACAGACCTACACCCCCGCCGCTTTCCCGGATATCTATCTCCATACCTTCCCGGGAATCCATATTTCCAACCGGTTCATTCACGATGACAAGCCCGGCTTCCGGGATCATCTGAATTACGCTTTCGTCTATGGACTGATCTTTGATGTATGCATCTACCGCGGCAGAGTATGCGGTATTGCGGGCGTACCGGAGTATGCAGAACACATAAAGTATCTGACCGATCTGAAAGAACAGTACCACGATTATTTTTATCACGGTCGGTTTGTATCCATGTTCGGGGAAGATCTGCCTGCAGGGATCCGTGGGGCGAAGTTCCATGGGGAAAACGGGTTTATCGTAAGTCTGTGGAATACGACGGACAAAGACCTTGCCTTCCCGCTGTACGGCAGAGAGATCACCGTACCGGCAAAGGATGTGGCTGTAGCGGAATTTTGCGGATCAGGAGAGAAACTATGCTGAAAAACAAAACTGCCCAGCTTGTGTGGCAGACGGTATACTGTGTGCTGGCGTTTATGGGGATCCTGTGCAGTCTCGGCTTCTTTGACCGGGATTTCAATCAGAATTTCTTCGTTTACTATACCAATCTGAGCAACTATATCTGTGCCGGGATCATGTTTGTTTCCCTGATACAGACATACCGGCAGGTCAGACGGGGCGAAGACGGATACTGTAAAGCTGCACCTGTGCTGACTTTCTGCAGTATGCTTCTGATTATGGTCACGTTTCTGGTGTATACCTTTATTCTGTCTGACTACACACCCCTGGAATACTTTACTACGCTGTCCAATGTGCTGATGCACTGTCTTCTGCCGCTGCTGTTTTTCTTCCACTGGCTGCTGTTTTATGAACACGGCAATCTGCGCTGGTATCATCCGCTCTGCAGTGCGGTCATGCCGGCTCTGTATGTGCTGTTTATTGTGATCCGTGCACCCATCGCCAAAGGGAAGCCGGGGATGGATGTGTGGCCCTATTTCTTCCTGGATATGGATGCTCTGGGAGTGGGCGGACTGCTTTCGTGGATGGGCATTCTGCTGGCGGCGCTTATGGTCATTGCGTATGGTTTCTATGGTCTTGACAGGCTCTGGCAACGATTCCATCGTACATGAATGATACAGGAGATAAAGAATATGCTCACCGATTCCACGATGGGGTAAGGCATTTACCGGATCGGGATCCGGAAAGGATAAAGAATGAAAAAAGCTCTTTCAGTGACGAAAAATCACGGGAAAGAGCTTTTTTGGTTTCAGAATATTGTTTATCCCTCAAAACAGTCGTAGGCTTCCAGAACGGTCTTGCCAATGGCATATAAGAACTTTTCCGCTTCGAGCCGCAGTGCCAGCGGTGCTCTCTGCAGCCGTTTGTCCGCTTCATAGGGACGGCGCTTGTTGGGCGGCAGAAGAATATTTCCGGATTCAAAGGTGAAGTATCCCTTGTAGCCGATGTCGATCAGTCCGTGCATCAGGGCATCCAGATTCAGCGTACCGAAGAAAGGAGCCATGTGCTGGTCATCGTTGCCCATGTTATCCTGGATGTGCAGGGCATAGCAATGCTCGCCCAGGATCCGCAGGCTTTCGTCCTGGGACATTTCCTGCATATTTCCGTGCCCGGCATCCCAGCAGCCATGGAACAGCGGATGGTTTACATAGTCAATCAGCTCTCTCTGGTCGGCGGCATTATCGATCCAATACAGTCCGGGGACGCACATTTTGTTGAAGTTTTCCACAAGAATGTTCACGCCGTATTTTTCCGCCATGGGAAAGAGCTTTTCGTAGAAGATCTTGTTCTTCTCAAAGGTTTCCCGGATGGTCAGTCCCTTGATGTAGCCGGAATGCACCACCACGGTGGGAATACCCAGAATCCCGCAGGCTTCCACACAGCGGATGGTGTCTTCCGTGAAA
>JAFZET010000049.1 GCA_017560565.1 Clostridia bacterium
AACTCCTATGCCGACGCGGTTTACAAGGAATATATGACCACGCTTGAGGGTGAGGTAACCGACGAAAAGCTCGCCTACCTCGCAGAAGAACGTGCCATGATCAACGAACGCTGTCCAAGCAGACCATGATGCAGGAGGCGTACGTCAACGAGCAGATTTCCTTTGAGGAGTACCGCGAATACCTGTCCGACTACAACTACGCCTACTCGCGCTCGGAGCTGCTGTCCGTCATCGAAAAGCACGCGGATTATCTGACTCAGAAAGAGCGTGAAACCGGCGTGCGCGGCTGGTTCATCTACGACACCGGCTGGCAGAAAATGTACGCCGAGGACGCCGATCTGTTCCTCTACGCGGCGATTCTGCTCCTCCTGACCGGCTCGTTCGCGGCGGAATATGTATCGAAATCGTCCTCCGGCGGCTTTGCACAGCTGCTCCGCTCCACCAAAAACGGACGGCATAAGACGTTCTACGCAAAGCTGATCTCCTCCGGCATGATCGCGGTGATTCTGGCGCTGCTCACGGGACTGGTGGATACCACGGTCATCACGATGGGCTACGATCTCCCGGCAATGAACGCGCCGCTGGTATCCATGCAGATGTTCGCAGACGTGACCGGCAGCATCACGGTGGCGCAGTATTTCGCGGTGTTCTTCGTCATGCGTGTTGCGGGGGCACTCTTGATGGCGATGCTGGTCTGCGCACTGTCGGAGCTGCTGGCGCGGTACATTCCGGTACTCGGCACGGCGGTGATTCTCACACTTTTGCCGGCACTTTGCGCTTACTTCGGGCTTGCGGCGGCGGAGCATGTGAATTTCCTCAACCTGCTGGCAGGTACGCCGCTGTTCCTGCGGTCTGCGGAAATGGCGTTATTCGGTAACGGCTACGCGATGCTGACGCTTTGGATGGCGATTGCGGTCATGGCGGTGACGGCGATGATGATGCCGGCGAAGAGGATGTTTGTAAAGTGAAAAATTCTGAAAAAGGAGAACCAATTATGAAAAAGAACATTCTTATATGTATTGCCCTCATATGCATATCCATACTGTTTTCTTCCTGTGCAAAGGAAAATTACCCTTTTACAGCATCCGCAAGAGATTACTATTTTGAAGGATATATCTATTCCATGAACGAAAACTGCCGCCTCACCTATCGTAAGGCAGACAGTATGGAAGAAAGTATCCTCTGCTTTGATCCGCTCTGCAATCACGGTCAGGATTGTCCTGCTTATGTAAGCGGACGTCAGCCCGAAATGATCGTTGCACGCACCAGCGATAACGAGGTGTGCGTCTATTATACAGATGAAGTTTTCAGTTTTGAAAATAACAAGCAGGACGAATATCTCCTGTACTGCTTCAACACCTCAACAGGCAAAAAGACTGCTGTTCTGTCCGGACTTGCAGACCGCATCAACAGCTTTTACTTTTACGGAAACGATATTTATATGATCATGCAGTCGGCTGTTCTGGATGAAAGCGGAAATACAGTCGGTTACGGCACCAACATCTGCAAGGTACTCATGGATGGCAGTGAACTGACAAAACTTACGGATTTCAAGGAACAGTCGGTCAATATTGCCGCCATTGCAGAAACGGAGGGAAAAACCGCTGTTTACTGGATTGATTATTACGACAACCGCACACTCTATGTTTCTCCCACGGATTTTTCAGAAAAGACGAAGCTGACGGACAATGTTCCACTGTACGGCAATTTTGTCCACGGAAATACTTTGTATTACTCCACGGACAGCACCACAACTGCACCGGCACTGATTACGGAAGCATATCCGGGGGATAAAGACAAAAATGAAGACGGTACACGAACAATCTACCGCGAAAGAAAGCTCTCCGCATATTACAGTCTTGATCTCACAAAGTCCGGTGCAGAAGCGGAGCTTGTGTATGACGGTGTGAATAATCCCAATTTGGTCGAAACACCTATGTGGACGGACGGAACAAAGCTGTATGTCATTCCGTATGATCCCGAATTCTATGAAGTAATCGCCGCTGATCTCAACGGAACACTGACCGGTGACATCGTAACGGATTCTCTCCCAAATAGCGTACAGATTGACTACATTGCTTCTTATTCCGGCGCTAAGATCATCGAAATAGATCTGGTAAGTGGTACACAGCGTGAAATTGCGACATCTGGCTTTGATGCGCATAAAATTATCGGCTGCGAAAACGGTAAGATTATCCTATTAGGTGATGTCGTGGACTGTGACAAAATCCGCGCAAAGCTCGCTGAAGAAGGAGTTCGTTCAAGTTCGTTTATGTTTAGCGAGATACAGGTGATTGATATTTCTGAGTAAGAGGAGGACACCACAATGACACTTACCATACAAAACATATCCAAATCCTACGGCACAAACCTCGCTTTAAATAACTTCACCGCCACCCTTGACGCGGGCATCTACGCTCTGCTCGGTCCCAACGGCTCGGGCAAATCGACCCTCATGAACATCCTCACCGACAATCTCAAGGCCGACTCCGGCGAAATCACTTACGACAGCGAGAACGTCCTTAACATGGGCGTGCGCTTCCGAGAAAAGCTCGGCTTTATGCCGCAGTACCCCGGTCTTTACCCGAACTTCACGGTGGAACGGTTTATGTGGTACATGGCGGCGCTCAAAGGGCTGTCAAAGGCGGAATCTCAGCGGCAGATTCCCGAAATTCTCGCCGCCGTGGAGCTGGACGACGTACCGAGACGCAAGATCGGTGCGCTGTCGGGCGGTATGAAGCAGAGACTGACATTGGCACAGGCAGTCCTCGGCGCCCCCGAAATTCTGATACTTGATGAGCCGACCGCCGGACTTGACCCCAAACAGCGCATCGCCATCCGGAATTATATCTCCAAAATCGCGTTCAACAAGATCGTGCTGATCGCCACCCACGTCGTGCCGGACATTGAGTTCATCGCAAAGGATATCATCATGCTCAAAAAAGGCGTGATCGTGGACAACGCACCGCCGCATGAGCTGGTGAAAAAGATCGACGGCGGCGTGTGGATGGTGCCGTGTGCCGAGCATGAGGTACAGGCGATGCAGGATCGCTTCCGCGTGACGAACATTGCCAGAGACGAGCAGACGGGGGAGGTGCTACTGCGGGTGCTGGCGGATACGATGCCGACGGAACGCGCGAGAACTGTGGCGCCTACGCTGGAGGATTATTATCTGTATGTGTTCGGAGATGCTTCGGGGACATGAAAGGAGTTATTTGAAGGTGAAAAGAATCATTGCAATAATGCTCATTACATTAATGACCTTGCTTATCTCCTGCGGCAGTGAGGCGCCGGATTATGTGAGCGAACGTTTCAAACCATTGGTATATGACGGAACCATGATGTACAGCTTTGTAGGTGGACCGACCAATATCGTCTATATGTCACCTCAAAGCGGTGCATACGGACCAACTTGTACTGATCCATTGTGCAGGCATACGGCAGCAGAATTGTGTCCATCGCTTCCGAATGCTTCCATAACAGCTTTTACATTGGATAAGGACGGAAATCTTCTTGTTAGTGGTAGAACTGTCAAAAATCTCTCTCATTACCAGATCACCTGCATCAACATGAAAAAAGGCACCCATACTGAAATCCTTTCAGACTTTTCGAACAATATCTCATCTATGATGGTAGCAGGAGATATCCTGTATTTCAACAGCCAGCTTGATGATGGAGACAGTGAAGACGGTAATCACAGTATTTGCTATGTTCCGGTAAAAGGCGGTGACGCAAAAGTGGTTGATTTGCCAGTGGGGGATTATTATCTCTTTGATGCGGACAGTGAGAATCTGTATGTATACAATCGTTTGGAAAGGGTAATCACAGCAATTGATCGGTACTCTCTCACTTCCGAAGTCATTTACCGAAAAAACAACAAGCAAGCTGAAGACGGCGGCTTCATTGATGGTAATTACTTATATCTGTTTGCAGATCCGTATAAAGAAGATTATGAACTGGATCTTTCAGCCGACTTGCCGGAAGGTACAGAAACTATCACCCGAAGCTACACGACTTATTGTATCGAAAAAATTGATCTGACAACAGGAAAAACAATAGCCCAAACCGAAGAACGTTATCTGGCGGGTGCAGTTTGGGAATATTATGCTGATGGAAAGCTATATGTCCCTACCTTTAGCCCAATACTGCATACAATCCGTGAAAACAACATGGGGGAAATGGTATACAGTTCCTATTATGGAACTGGTGTGGATGTCATCGATGTCAACAGTATGACAGTTACCGATACTGTTGACATCGGGGTGGGGATACGCTGTATTGCCTATGCGGATGAAAATATCATTGTGTTCAGTGGGGAGCATAAAAGAGATTGGATTATGGGCTATTATGACCGCGTTACAGGAGAAACAAAATTTGAAAACAGGGAGTGGCTGCCGCAATGAAAAAAACATGGCTTTTACTGATACTTACTGTATTATTTTTAACAGGATGCAGCGAACCCGGCTGGAATGGGTATGAAAAGCTGGATATTCCACGTTCTCTTAGGTGTGAATATTTCTTCAGCCCGAATGTTGGGACTGACACGATCAAAACAGGAACAATAGTAATCGGAGAGTTCAGTCAGGTTACGGATTTTTTCAACCCATGGAAAAGACCGATTGACAGGTTTGAACAGATTCCTGATTGGAAAATACAGATCGTAGATATGGATGCTCCGCGGTATAGCTATCGGATCAAGATATTGGATATTGAATGTTATTCTACCGACCAGATCATTTCACCAGGGCGAGATTGGCGCTTCCCTGTAACCAGTTATCATGTACAGATTCTTAGAGATGAAAGCAATGATTGCGAAATCAATAAGGATGCTTATATCACACTGAATGGTGCGCATATGTATCCTATATACGGTTATCCGAGACTTGCTGTAGGCGGAGAATATCTGATTGCCGATGCATATGAACCATACTTGACCTGCTGGCGCGACTATTCGGCGGATTATGCATATAAACCATCTTACCTTTTTGAAATTCATGAAATTGACGGCACAGAATATCTCTATCCGTTTGATTGCGATATCAGTACGCTGGATTTTAAGATGGAAATCACAGATCCTGAAGAAAATGCAATCTACAAGCAGTATAGGGACTGGGATATTCTGAAAGTTCTCAATGAATATGGGTATGTCAATCCAACATTTGATTACAAGGTAAAACTTACAGACTTTGTGGAATACCGCGATACATATAATGCAAAATGGAATGAGGATCATAAAGATTCTGAGCTTGTTACGGATGAACGTAAACTTTCGCAAATCGGTATTTTGGATAGTTGGACGCGAATTGATGTGAATCCACGAAACGCTGATAATACAGGATCGGTTCCGCGTGACGAATATTGCCAGAGATGAGCAGACGGGGGAGGTACTGCTGCGGGTGCTGGCGGATACGATGCCGGCCGAACGCGCGAGAACCGTTGAACCGATGCTGGAGGATTATTATTTGTATGTGTTCAGGGATGCTTAATCAACATAGCCATAATGTTCTTAAAGATATTGTTAATGGAACTCCAAAAGCAAGAAACGAATTACTACGCAGGCAATTTGGTAGGTAAAAATGGAGAACCTGATCTATTATAAATGAACAATACGGAAAGTAACAGTTTATAAATATCAACACCACCCTAACAACGGATGAGCCAATCTGCTTCTTGCAAATTGGCTCATTTCTCATATGGGAATTATATAAAGATGTATTTACCCACAAAAAATATTTTGAAGATTTTCTCATCATCTTTCCAGCTTGCCATTGCAACTCCATCGTATTCTTATAGATGAGTTACACTTGTGGTTTATCATTTTCCAAAATAAAAAATGGGTTCAATAGGGTACACTCTAATGAACACATAAAACCAAAAGGTCAATAGGATTGATTTGCCGCATTTTGAACACTTTTTCGTTCATAATGTAAGGCGAATACCCTATTGACCTTTTTCTTATTCATATCCAAGTTCCGAGAAGAAATCCGATTCAATTCCGCAGATATGCTGTATCGGAATCTTCGTTCCGTCCATGAGCTTTACGATCCGCTCGTATTCATCAATCTCTTTTACCTTTCCGGTGATACTGCGATAAGCGCCGCCGGATTTCTTTTTGTCCGGTTCAAAGTAGATGAAGGTAATCTGCGGCATGTCATCAAGATGCTCGGTAATGATCTGCAGTTTGTCACTAAGCATTTCCTTTGCACACTCATCCAGTTCTATTTGATCGTC
>JAFZET010000050.1 GCA_017560565.1 Clostridia bacterium
AACGGCAGAGCTTTTGCAAATATTTCCGTGTTTTCATCACAGAAGATCAGCGGTTTTCTGTAATCTGCCAGAAATTCCCCCATAAGACCGGCAGCATTTTCGTCGATCACACAGGCGGTGGTTTCCAGCGTATGGATGTGTCCGCAGGGACAGCTTCCGGCGGCACTTTCCAAAAGAGGCAATATTTTCGGATTTGTAAAACGGAACTGCATATTCATTCTCCTGAAATTGTTGGGATCAAGGCATATCTTCTCCCCCCAAGCCATATAGTGAAACAGCAGTACAGGCAGATCAGGGGAGGATTTATGTTTATTTACACGGTACGGGCCAATACACTGAAGTTTATCGGGATCATCGGTGCAGCTGTGCTGGCACTTTGTATGCTGATCGTTTTTCTGCCGGCATACGAACCTGCCACCACAGCAGCCATTGCGGCATCCACATCCGAATACCGTTACGACAAAGTAAAAACGGAAGCGGATGCGGCGGCGTTTCTGGAACAGTTCGGCTGGGAGGTGGAAAAAGAACCACTGGAGACCTTGGAGATCCGGATCCCCTCCCAGTTCGACAAGGTGATGAATGCCTATAATGAACTGCAGAAAAACCAGGGACTGGATCTGTCACGGTATAAGGATAAGGATGTGCTCCGGTACACCTTCCGCATCACCAACTATCCCAATTACACGGGAACGGTGTATGCCAATGTGATCGTTTACAAAAACAAAGTCATCGGCGGAGACATCTGCTCCTCGGATGTGACGGGATTCATCAATGGTTTCGTATTTCCGGAAAGCCGGTAACCGGTATCAGTATAGCATGAATCCGGTCGGGATGCAAGTTTTTCCGGGAAAAAACCGGACCTGTTCTTTCCTTTTTCCGGGAGAGGCAGGTCTTTTTCCTTTCCTGCAGGCAGAAGAATCCATCGGTATCCGGATACTAAAACGCTTTCCCGGTGAATAGAATAGAGTAAAACAACAGGCAAGGCGGATCTGAAAGATGCTACAGTACAAAGAACGAACAGAAACGGTTTCCCAGGATTTGGGACTGTGCAGTGATGAGGCTGACAAAATGCGTGAGAAATACGGGACAAACCGGATCACCAGACGGAAGCCGCCGGGATTTCTCAGACAGTTTCTGCGGAACCTGAACGATCCCATCATCCGCATTCTCATCGGTGCACTGGCACTGAATGTTCTGTTTCTGTTTCCGGACATCGACTGGTATGAATGCGGCGGTATTGCTTTTGCGGTACTGATCTCCGCACTGGTCTCCACGGTTTCGGAATACAGCAGCGGCAGAGCGTTCGCCAGTCTGTATGCCCGCACGGGAGAAGCGGAATATACGGTGCGGCGGGATGGGAAGTTTGTCTACCTGCCCCAGGGGGAGCTGGTATGCCGGGATGTGGTACAGCTTCATCCGGGGGATTTCATACCGGCGGACGGGATCCTGCTCTCCGGTGAGCTGTACTGTGATGAGGCATCCCTTACAGGAGAATCGGAACCCGTACGGAAAACAGCCGGAGATCCCATGAACTGCTGCAGCCCGGAATCTGCGGATCTCCGGGGAGAAGACGGACTTTTGCGGGGCAGTGCCGTATGCAGCGGAGAGGGAGTCATGCTGATCCTCCGTGTGGGAGACAACACGCTTTACGGTCAGCTTGCCGCACAGCTGCAGGAGGAAGAGCCGCCAAGCCCGCTGAAGGAACGGCTCACAAGACTGGCGGAGAATATCAGCAGAATCGGATATATTTCGGCGGCTGTTGTGGCTATCACCCATCTGGTGTACGCTTTCTGGGTAGAATCCGGCAGCAATCCGGCGATTATGCTGACCCGTATGCAGGATCTTTCCTTTGTCTGGTCGGAATGTCTGGCGGCACTGACCATGGCTATTTCCATACTGGTGGTAGCAGTACCGGAAGGTCTTCCCATGATGATCACCGTGGTGCTTTCCTCAAATATGCGCAAAATGCTGAAAAGCGGTGTACTGGTACGGAAGATGGTAGGCATCGAAACGGCAGGAAGCCTCAGTCTATTGTTTACCGACAAGACAGGAACACTGACAACCGGTGAGCTGACGGTTTCCGGACTGCGGTGCGGTCATACGGTATATACCCGTCCGGACGAAATACCGGAACGCTATCGCAGGGAGCTGTGCAGCAGTGCCGCCGCCTGCAGGGGTTCCGGCAATGCCACGGAGCGGGCTCTGGAAGCCTTTCTGCCATCCGGGGAAAATACAGCGGCAGATAAAATACCGTTTTCCTCCGAGAGAAAGTTTTCTGCCGGCGTGATCGGCAGGCAGGGGTATATCAGAGGGGCGGCGGAGGTACTGCTTCCCTGCTGTACACGGTGGCTGGATCCAAACGGTATGGAACAGCCGATGGATTCCACGTTCCGCACGATGCTGGTGAAAGAAATCCGGGAGGCAGCTTCCCACTGCGGGAGAGTTCTGCTGGAAGGAAGTTTTTCGGCGGCTGATTTTGAAACGCTTCGTACTTCCGGTACCGGTCACGTTTCCCTTTGCTTTACAGGACTATGGATCCTCCAGGACGGAATCCGCGAGCAGGTTCCCGCCGCTGTCCGGGAGTGCCGGGATGCCGGGATACAGGTGGTCATGCTCACCGGGGATCATGAATGGACAGCCGCTTCCATTGGGGAACGTACCGGAATTCTGTCCGGTCAATGGGAATTCTACACTCCCGGGAAAGATGCGGTACCGGGTACTGAACTGGTTCTGCGTGGACAGGATCTTGCGGGGATGCCGGAGGAAACACTTTGCGCACTTCTGTCGCAGATCCGGGTGATTTCCCGGGTGACGCCCACAGACAAAAGCAGACTGGTACGGGCGGCACAGCGGATCGGACACGTGACGGGGATGACGGGTGACGGAATCAATGATGCGCCTGCTCTGAAAGCCGCCGATGTGGGTTTTGCCATGGGCAGCGGCACGGATGTAGCCAGAGAAGCCGGTGATATTGTGATTACAGACGACAATTTTGTTTCCATCGGGCAGGCGGTACTGTTCGGGCGTACCATTTTCCAGAGCATCCGCAAATTTATTGTATTCCAACTGATCATGAATCTTTCGGCTGTGGGTGTTTCCGTCCTCGGTCCTTTTGTGGGAATCGAACATCCGGTAACGGTGATCCAGATGCTGTGGGTGAATATCATTATGGATACTCTCGGTTCCCTTGCTTTTGCGGGAGAAGCGCCTCTTGCGGCGTATATGCGCATGCCTCCTGTCAGCCGGAAGAAACATATTCTGAACGGTTCCATGATCCGGCAGATCCTCATTTCGGCACTGTACTGCATCTCCCTGTGTATGGCGTTTCTCACATCCGGTTTTCTGCGTCAGCGGATCGGACGGGGAGACATGACCTATTTCCTGACCGTTTTCTTTGCCCTGTTTGTTTTCTGCGGCGTCCATTTTGCCTTTACGGTACGGACACCTGAAATCAATATTTTTGCCGATCTCTCCAAAAATCGGGCGTTTCTGCTGATCATGCCGGCGGTTGCCTGTATCCAGCTTCTGATCCTGTATTTCGGCGGGAATGTGTTCCGTACAGTTCCCCCCTCTCCCGATACACTGCTCTGGTGCTGGCTTCTGTCCCTGACCGTACTGCCGGTGGATGCTCTTCGCAAATGGTTCGGCAGCAGAAAAAACTGAATAAGACAGAAAAGATCCCTCTCCGGTGTAAAATCCGGGATGGGATCTTTGTGTTTGTCAGAACCGGTAATTGACGGGAGAGGCTTCCACGGAATAGGCAGAAATGGCTTCGCTGTTCACCTGTACCTCCTGCAGATAGGAACGGATATAGGTCATAAACAGTTCGCTTTTCAGATCGCTCTCAAAGTTCTCAAAGAAATCCGCATTGGCTTCGTACTGCCAGGGAGTTTCATCCAGTTCTGCACGATAGACATAGTGTGTACCGTAATCGGATTTTACCATGACATATTCACCGACATCCAGAGTAAATGCGGCATCTACCACTTCTGCCACAAAATCGGTGGATCGGGTCAGGTAATAGCCGTTTGCATAGTATTTGTCCTCGGAATAGATGTTGTACACATCCATGAACGCACTGCCCGCCGCAAAGTTGGCATCAATGGCGGTCAGTATGGTTTCCTTTTCCGCTTTCATTTCCGCAGTCAGGGGCGCACTGACCGGATTGCCGTTTGCATCGGTCTGGGTAAAGCCCGCTTCGTTTACGGGGTAATAGTAGGCATCGTTGATGTACAGATGATAAATATGGCTGTAGTTTTCTTCGTAGTATGCCTGCTTTTCCTCGTCTGTCACGGGACGGATGCCGTTTTCGCCGAACATATAGTCAAAAAGGAAACCGCTTTTTTCCTGATTCACGTAAATATCCGCCAGCATTTTTGTGTTGACACCGTATGCCGCCAGTTCCGCATTCAGGGCTTTTTTATCGCCGCCTGCGTATTCGGTGATCATATCTTTGATATAGGCATCAATATCGTCTTCCATGGCTTTGGACACCGCCAGACCGCTGGTACGGAAAAGCTCCATGCAGATAAGGGTCATCTTTACATTCTCTACCGTCATGTCAAAGAGATATTCCTCCGCTGTCCGCCCGTCCGGGAGAACGGTTTTATAATAGTCTGCACTGTCTTTCATGTCGGTGTATGTCTTCAGATAGATGTTCTTGTAATACGAAAGATAATACCGGAACACATTTTCCGTGATCACGGATTCCCCGTAGGACATGGCTGCATTCTCCCGACCGCCGCATCCTGTCAGACAGAAACAGGCGGCAAGAGCCAGGCAGAAGGTCAATATGCGTGTTTTCATTTTTGGTTGTTTCCTTTCTCCGGTGTTCCCCGGAAGGCACTGTATTTTTCCAGAACCTCTCTGATAAATTCCGTATTGCGTTCTCCTCTCGGAACCTTCAGCAGAATGTGGGGGCTGTTCCCCAGCAGAACCTTGACGCCCGCCGCAGGATAGGCTGCCGCCAGCAGAGTTACGGGCTTTGCTTCCATCTCGTGAGGGTACAGCCGGACGGTACCATCCGTTTCCTCCACTTTCCGGAGTCCCGCCTGTCCGCCAAGGGCTTTGATATATCCGATCCGGCACAGATTGACTGCCGCAGAACCGGGTTCGCCGTACCGGTCACACAGCTCGTCCAGGACATCGTCATAGTCCTCTTCCCGCTCGATACGGGCAATCTTCTTGTACATATCCATCCGCTGGGGTGGAGAGGGGATATAGCTTTTGGACAGAAACGCATCACACCGGATATCCACAGCGCATTCCGGTTTCGGCGGAATTACCTCGCCTTTCTCCTCAATCACCGCTTCACTGAGCAGCTTCATGTACATATCATACCCTACGGCTTCCATGTGCCCGTGCTGTTCCGCACCCAGAAGATTGCCGGCACCGCGGATTTCCAGATCCCGCAGAGCGATCTTGAACCCTGCACCGAATGCGGCATATTCTTTGATGGCTGCCAGCCGTTTTTCCGCCACTTCCGTAAGAACCTTGGATTTCCGGTAGGTGAAATAGGCATACGCACGGCGGCTGGAACGACCCACACGACCACGGATCTGGTGGAGCTGGGAAAGACCGTAGTGGTCTGCATTTTCGATGATCAGGGTATTGGCGTTGGGAATGTCCACACCGGTTTCAATGATGGTGGTACATACGAGAATGTCCACATTCCCTTTTATCAGTTCTTCCCAGACTTCCTCGATTTCTTCCCTCTCCATCTTCCCGTGGGCTACGGCAATTCTTGCGTCCGGAATAGCTTTTCCGATGCGGTCTGCCACAGCGTAGATGCCTTCCACACGGTTGTACATATAGAACACCTGCCCGCTCCGGCGCAGTTCCCGGCGGATGGCTTCCATGATGATCGCTTCGTCAAATTCCAGTACATACGTCTGCACCGGCGCACGCTGCCCGGGTGCTTCTTCCAGCACGCTCATATCCACAATACCGCCCATGGCCATGTTCAGTGTTCTGGGAATGGGCGTGGCGGTCAAGGTGAGTATATCCGCATTTGCGGCGATCTGTTTCAGCTTTTCCTTCTGTGCCACGCCGAAACGCTGTTCCTCATCGATAATGATCAGTCCAAGATCTGCGAATTCCACATCCTTGGAGATCAGGCGGTGAGTACCGATGATGATGTCCGTTTCGCCCCGGCGTACTTTCCGGACAGATGCCTGCTGCTGGGCATGGGTACGGAACCGGGAAAGCATATCCACGTGCACCGGGAAGGAACGCTTCCGGCTCAAAAAGTTCTGGGAGTGCTGATAGGCAAGAATGGTTGTGGGCACCAGAATAGCAACCTGCTTGCCCTCATGACCGCTTTGAAAGCCGCCCGCATGGCTACTTCCGTTTTGCCGTAGCCTACATCGCCGCAGAGCAGTCTGTCCATGGGATAGCCCGCTTCCATATCGCTCCGGATATCGCTGATGGCGGCCAGCTGACCGTCCGTTTCTTCGTATTCAAAGGAATCCGCAAATTCCCGGCACATTTCATCGTCCGGGTCAAAGCGGAAGCCCGGTGTCCGTTTCCGTCTGGCGTACAGCTCGATCAGTTCCTTCGCCATTTCCTTTGTGGCGGCTTTGGCTTTGGTTTTTGCCTTGGTCCAGTCGGCGCCCCCCATTTTGGACAGCTTCACCATACCGGTATCCGAGCCTGCTCCGATATATTTGGACACCTGATCCAGCTGATCCACCGGCAGGAACAGTTTATCCGTACCGGCGTATTTGATGTGTACATAGTCTCTGGAACTGCCGGCAACGGTCAGGTTTTCCAGCCCCATGTACTGTCCGATCCCATAAGCCTGATGCACCACCAGATCTCCCACCTCCAGGTCGGCATAGGAGAGAATGGCTTCCGTGGCGGTTTTCTTCTTTTTGGTATTCCCGCGCATGACTCTTCCCAGCTTCACACTGCTGGCGGAAAAATCCAGAAATACAAACTTCGGGGAAATCATTTCAAAGCCGCCGGTGTACTCACCAAGCATGGTCAGCACCGTGTTGGGATTTTTCATCAGAAACAAATCGTTCAGAGTTCCCTGCCATTTGTCCGGATGGTCTTTGCTGCCTATGGCGGACACGGTATATCCGGCTTCAAAGCAGGTTTCCATCACGGCGCTCTGTTCCGCTTCCGTAGCACAGAGAACGATGGCAACACTGCCGTTTTCGCTGTAGTTTTTCAGATCCTCCAGCAGAAGAGGCATTTTTCCTGCGTATGCCGGGACATGGCGGGTCACAAAGGCGTAGTTTCCCGCCGGTGTCAGCCCGGGATGGGATCTTGCCAGGGCATCGATGAACAATGTGGGATAATTCTCAGTCCGTGCCGTGACCGACTCCCATTCTCTGAGATAGAAGCCGCCTTTGACAGGGGGCATCTCAAAGTTTTCCAGCATATCCTCAACGCTCTGTTCCAGCAGCGCCAGAGAGGCGGATGCTCTTTCTTCGGCGGCAGGAGCGTCCAGCAGGATCATCATGCCGTCGCAGTATTCCAGAAGGCAGTCACCGTCCGGATAGATCAGAGGCAGATACTTGTCAGCAAAGGGCATATCCATCCCTTCTTCCACAGCGGTCAGCTCCGCAGAAAGTACGGAACAGGCACGGGAATACCGTTCGTCCGCTTCTTCGATCTTTCCGATCCGTTTGATCTGCCGGCGGATGAGGACTGCCAGATTCTCCCGCATTTCTTCGTCCATCAGGATCTCTCTGGCCGGCGGAATCAGGATATCTCCCTCCAGTGTTTCCGTGAACCGCTGGGACTCCACATCAAAATAGCCCACTCTGTCGATCTCATCGCCAAACAGCTCGATCCGCAGGGGATTTTTCAGCGGAGGATACACATCAATGATGCCGCCCCGGATGGCAAACTGTCCGGCTCCTTCCACCAGCTCCACTCTGGTGTAGCCGGAAGCGATCAGTCTTGTCGTCAGCTCCGCAGTGTCCACGGCATCGGTCATGGTCAGGTGTACCATGGCTTCCCCCAGACGATCCGGTGGGATTGTCACCTGCAGCAGTGCTTCGGCGGCAGTACATATCACCTCCGGCGTATCCGGCATTTCATAGGAGCCGGTGGCGATGCCGTACAGGGCGGAAAGCACAGAAAGCCTCTCATTTTCAAAGTCATGAGAAGCAGTCATATTGTTGAAGTTGTATTCTCTTGTGGGATAGAGTGCCGCATTCACGCCCATTGCCTGCAGCAGATTCCGGTTGGCCGCCGCTTCCTTGTCATCGGTGCATACCAGCAGGACAGGATCACCACAGTCCCGGAAATCCTCGCAGAAGGTACCGAGGAATATCCGCTGCGCCCCTTCGGTCAGACCACTGACATAATAAGGTCTGTACCTGCCACGGTGCGGCTGCCGTAGAACCGTAACCAGATCGTCATACTCCCGGCTGCGGCGGAATATGGATTTCAGAATTTCATAATTCATACAGAACCAGCCTTGTCTTCCTTCGGCGCCGGTTTCATACCGTTATAACGCCCCATGGCATCCTCGGTTTTTCCGTTCATAATCATCCGGATGATGTCATAGGAGGCTTCCAGACAGGGGTACATGGCCTTGCAGTCCTCATCGCTGAGTTTACCCAGCACCCAATCTGCCATATCGTAGTCTCTGCTCGGTTTTTCGCCGACACCGATCCGGACACGTGGGAACTGGTCGGAATTCATCAGCGTGATGATGCTGCGCAGACCTTTCTGTCCGCCGTCCGAACCGGATTTGCGGATCCGCATACATCCCGGTGCGAAATTTACATCATCCGAGAATACAATGATTTTTTCCATGGGGATCTTATAAAAATCCGCCGCTTCCTTCACCGCTTCTCCGGAGGCGTTCATGAATGTCTGGGGCTTCATGAACAGGACGCTGTGTCCGTCCACCACGCCGTCACCGGTCAGGGATTTGAACCGGATTCTTTTGATGGGAATGCCGCATTTTTCCGCCAGATAGTCCATTGCCAGAAAACCGGCGTTGTGGCGGGTTCGGGCATATTTGTCACCGGGGTTTCCCAGACCGCAGATGATGTATTCGGGAGCACCTGCGGGTGTCTTGGGTTCGGCGGCGATTTTTTTGAACAGATCCATAATGTCTGCCATACGTACAATAACCTCTCTTTACAGCACAAAAAGCCCGTTTTCGGGCACGGGTTGGTATCTTTTATCAAACGTATAGATTATACCGGAATTTTATGAAGAAATCAAGACCATTTCTCCTGAAAAAGGAAATTCTGTTCCTGTTTTTACGACAATATTTTTGTGTCTCCTTCTTCCATTTTCAGAACCCGGTGCCGGTATGGCTCGCTGGAGGGATCGGCAAGAAAACGGTCGGCAATCTCTGTTGAACCGAAATAGTGCATGGGCACTGCGGTATCTATGGAAAAATGACGCATATAGTAGTCAATATTCAGGTATGCCGCTTCTCCCTGCCGGTTGTCCAGCGTCAGGAACGCAAGATCGATATGGTATTCCTTCAGAGGGGCTGTGTATTCCGTAAACCGCTTCATCATCCCGAAAGACTGCATTCTGTCCATCCCCGACCACAGCCACAGGTTCAGATCCCCGGCATGGAAGATCGTTTTCCCCCCGCAGGTTACCAGATATGCCACGCCGCAGTCAGTGGAACGGAGCGTGGTGATCCGGCATCCGGCGATCTCCAAGGTCCGGGTATGCTTCACATGGTAATATTCCGCTATGCCGTAATGGGCGGGAAGGGCTGCGGAAATGTCATGGGACAGGATATAGTGCACGGACGGATGGGTTTTGCATATACTGAATACGGCACCGTTCATGTGATCCGGATGGTGATGACTGGCAAACACAAAAAGCGGTTTATCGGCAGAAAGCGGCGGGATCGTGCCGGTATAATAATCAAACAGCAGCAGCCGGGTATCCGTTTCCACAAGAAAACCGCTGTGCCCAAGGTATGTGATCTTCATATATACCTCCGTTTTTTCTTCAGTATAGCACAGTCTGACCGGTTTGGCAAGATTCTGCCGGTTTTCGGTCTGTGTTTTCCTTTGAAACGGCTGCGGATATGAATGAACCGTGAAATTCCCGAAAATTCTTGTGCCAGCTATTTACTTTCCGGAAATTTTATGGTATGATAGGAATAATCAAACGCAGGAACCGCAAGGTCTCTGCAAGAGAAAGGAAAAACCGCATCATGGGAATGATCGAAGTACTCAAGCATTTCAACATCAGTGTAGAACCCTCCCTCTACGGGAACGGACATATCAACGACACATATATCGTGCACACCGAACCCAAGTATATTCTGCAGCGGATCAACAAGAATGTCTTCACAAATCCCCCTGCAATGATGGAAAACATCATGGGTGTTACAAACTTCCTTGCTGAAAAGATCAAGGCTGCCGGCGGTAACCCTGCCAGAGAAACCCTGCACTTCATGACTGCTGAAGACGGCAATCCTTATTTCGTAGATGAAGCAGGCGAATACTGGAGAGCTTACCAGTACGTGGACGGCGTGATCTCCTGTACCGTTGTGGAAGATCCCATGCAGCTGTACCATGCAGCCAAGGCTTTCGGTAAGTTCCAGAATATGCTGGCTGACTATCCGGCTGACACCCTGCACGAAACCATCGTACAGTTCCACGACACAAAGAAGCGTTTCAACGACTTCGTGAAGGCTGTAGCAGAAAACAAGTCCGGCCGCGCAGATCAGGTGAAGGAAGAAATCCAGTTTGTACTGGACAGAGAAGCTGACTGCTCCATCGTAGTG
>JAFZET010000051.1 GCA_017560565.1 Clostridia bacterium
GCACCGCACTTCTGCGCTTCGCGTTCGATTTCGTTGACGATCTTTTCCTGATCGAAATTATCGTATGCGGAGTTCATGTTCTTGATGTATGCCACAACCTCCTCAACGTCCGATTCGCTGACATATGCGCCCTGGACGCGTCTCGGCTTCAGCGCACCTACGGGATTGAACAGCATATCGCCCCGACCGATCAGGTTTTCCGCACCGCCTCTGTCGATGATGGTACGGGAGTCGATCTGGGAGGCTACGGTAAAGGCGATTCTTGAGGGAATATTCGCCTTGATCAGCCCTGTAATAACGTCCACGGAAGGACGCTGGGTACCGATGATCAAATGCATCCCTGCCGCTCTTGCCTTCTGTGCCAGACGACAGATGGATTCTTCTACATCGTCGGGAGCCGTCATCATCAGGTCGGCAAGCTCGTCGATGATGATAACGATCTGGGGCAGGAATTCATAATCCGGGTCGTCCTTGGTCACTTCGTTGAAATTCTTCACATCCCGGACACCCACCGCTTCGATGAGTCCGAAACGCCGCTCCATTTCCCCGACAGCCCAGGACAGGGAACCGGCTGCTTTCTTGGGTTCGCTGACCACAGGCACCAGCAGATGAGGGATACCGTTGTAAATGCTCAGTTCCACCTTCTTTGGGTCAACCAGGATCAGCTTCACTTCTTCCGGACTGGCCTTGTACAGCAGGCTCACGATCAGCGAGTTGATGCAAACAGATTTTCCCATACCGGTAGCACCGGCAATCAGCAGATGGGGCATTTTGGCAATATCAAAATACACCGCTTCCCCGGCAACGTCTTCCCCCAGACAGCAGGTCAGTTTGCTTCTGGCACCGGTAAAGG
Source organism: Clostridia bacterium (assembly GCA_017560565.1). Lineage (GTDB taxonomy): Bacteria > Bacillota > Clostridia > Oscillospirales > CAG-272 > UMGS1696. The sequence continues at coordinate 854 of JAFZET010000051.1, forward strand.
CTTCCGACTGGATCAGTGTCCGCAGATGTACAGTGGACTGTTTCTTATTGGGCACTTCGATCCCCACAGCAGCTTTTCCCGGTATGGGTGCTTCAATCCGCACGCCGGTGGTTGCCAGATTCAGGGCAATGTCGTCCACCAGATTGGAGATGGAACGCACCTTGGTACCCATTTCCGGCTTCAGCTCGTATCGGGTAATGGTAGGTCCGCGGGAGATGTTTTCGATTTTGGTGTTTACATGGAAGCTCTTGAGGGTTTCCACCAGCTTGACGGCGTTATCCTGCAGTTCTTCCTTGATGTCCACAGGCTCGTCGTCCGTGTCTTCCGTCAGAATTTCAAAGGGCGGGTAGTTATAGGGAACGGGAACAGCTTTTCTGCTTTCCGTTTTCTGCTCCTCTGCCCCGCTTGCCATGATTTCTCTGTTCACTTCCATGGAGGAAGGCTTGTCTTCTTTTTTCAGATAGGCTTCCGACAGTCTGTCCAGCAGTTCCGCATCCTCGGGATTGACAAAAAAGCCGGAAAGATCAAAGGATTCTGCCGTTTCTTCCGGAGTTTCTGCCGGTTCTGCCGGTTCGGAAGCCGTATTCCCGCCGGTCTGTACAGGCTTTTCCGGGACAGCGGGACGTTCAAACTCCATGCAGTCCTCCATGGAAGACATATCTTCGTACCATGGCACATCGTCTTCTTCCGGTACTTCTGCCGGTACACTGCCAGATATTTCTGCCTGCAGGACTTCCCCGGTGGAGGTATTCACCTGCAGTGCACCTTCCGCAGTCTGCAGTGTTTCCACGGGAGCCGCAGACACTGTTCCATCGGCTGTTTTCAGATCCACGCCGGATTTTTTCGCAGATTTTTCCACCCGTTCCCTGGTACGGCGCATGACTTCATCAAAGATTCTGTCGTCCACCACACCGGTTTCCGGTTCTGTGGTTTCGGGAATATCGATATCCGTTTCTTTCGCCGGTACCTCCTCATAATCGCCGTCTTCCAGAGGAATATCGGTAATTTTCCGTTTTTTCACCCGGTATACGGTTGGCTGGGGCTGAGGCACGGACATCTGCGTTCCGCTGCAGCCAGGTTCAGTCATAGTCTGTGCCGCTGCGGCTTTTCTTTCCGCTTCTCTGGCAGCCAGACGGGCTTCTTTTTCCCGCTGTTTCTTTTCTCTGAGATAAGCAGCATATTCTTCTTCCCGGATCCGGTTCCGTTCTGCCAGACCGCCTGTCCGGGGTTTCTGCATTTTCTTCTTTTCTGCCCGCTTTTCTCCGGCGATTCGGATCCGGTACAGGATAGTCACCCACAGTCCCCGGGGGGTGATGCCAAACAGGAACAGAGCCAGCACAAACAGCAGACCGAACACAAGCACGAGGGTACAGGCTTTGCCGAAACCTCTTACAAACAGCACACCAAGCCAGCCGCCGAACACGCCGCCTCCCCGGAATGCCATACCGCTTTTATACAGTTCCGCCGGATGGAAGGTATCGGGACCGCCGCCGAATATATGCGCCAGCAGAGCCGTGAACAGCACGATCACAGCCGCCGTAATGATTTTCCATCGGAGAAGACCGCTTTCCCACTCGGGTTTCCAGAGAAAGGCCAGAATCAGGAAATAGATCGGCAGGGTGTAGGCAATGACGCCGAAAAGACCGCAGAACAGCTTCTGGATCCCGCCGCCCACCACACCGTCGCCAAGCAGCATACATACCGCCAGCAGAATCCCGATGACAGCCATGATATAGGCGCCTGCCTGCTTCATAAACAGATTTTCTCCGGATTCGCGCCGTGCGGGAGCCTTTGCCTGTTTTGCGGACGATGCTTTGCCGGAACTGTTTTTTGTACTTGATTTTTTCCCTGTGCTTTTCTGCGCCATGGCTGCTTCCTTTCCCTTACCGAAGATTTCCACGGCAAGTTCTCATTCCGATTTACCGATATTCTGCCGGAAGACGGGTATACTACCACCGGAAGACGCTGTTTTTTCCGGAACCCCCTCAGCCGCAGAAACCGGCATGATACATATATTGTACCATGAACAGACAGAAATTACAAGATGCAAAACAAATATTCTCCGGGACAGGGAAGCCGGAAAACTGGTAAAAACAGAGGTATTTTTATGGAATTGATTCTGGAAAAGCAAAGCTTCCGGCAGATTCTGCTGTATCTGGTCACCGGACTGGCTGCCGGCTTTGTGAACGGGCTGGCCGGTACGGGAGCAGGGGCAGTCTTTCTTCTTATGTTTGTACTTCTTGGCGGCGGCATGACAAAAACCGCATTCGGTGTATCCATGTCCTGCGTGATTCCCCTTTCTCTTGTCTCGCTGTCTACCTATCCGCCGCCGGAGGAGGGAATACTGTCCATGCTCCCTTTTCTCTTTCTCTCCGCAGCCGCCGGCGGGATCTGCGGTGCATGGCTTCAGAAAAAAATACCTGTGCAAATGCTGAAATATGCATTCGCCCTGCTTCTGATCTGGGCGGGCACCCGGATGCTGTTCTGAAACAAGGAGGGCTTTATGCGTTTTTTGGATATGGCAGTCTGTTTTTTCTTCTCCGCCGTGACCGGTACGGGAGTGGGTGGTGCCGGACTGTTTCTGATCCATCTGACAGGTACCATGGGACTGGATCAGATCAATGCCCAGGCTGTCAATCTGTTCTGTTTTCTGGCGGCAGCCATTCCCTCCACCCTTACCCGCTGTCGTACCCTTCCCTGGCGGCTGGCGGCACTGTGCATTGCCGGCGGCATTCCGGGCGTGCTTCTGGGCAGTTTTCTGCGCAGTCTTCTGCCGGAGGATCTGCTCGGAAAGATTTTCGGCAGTCTGCTGATAGCGGCAGGAACCGGTGCCTTTCTGATCCGCAAAAAACAGTAAAGAGCCGCATCTTTGACACGACTCTTCCTGAGAGGCTTACACCTCGATCTTTTCGATTTCTTCCTTCAGAACATCCCCAACACCGTTCATGATGTACATGGGACGATAGGGGAACTGTCTCACCGTTTCCACCGTGGAGACACCGGAGAGCACCAGAACCGTATCCAGTTCGCTTTCAATCCCGGCAACGATGTCCGTATCCATCCGGTCACCGATCAGTGCAGCGTCCCTGCGGGAAATGTTCAGCTTTTTCAGCCCGTGACGCATCATCAGCGGATTGGGCTTTCCCACAAAATAGGGTTCCACACCGGTGGTCAGAGCGATGGGAGCAATCAGGGCACGGCAGGCAGGTACGATCCCCCGTTCTGTGGGACCGGTCAGATCGGGGTTTGTTCCGATGAGCTTGGCACCGTTCTGCACCAGCTTGACGGCATGCTCGATCTTTTCATAGCTGATGGAACGGGTTTCTCCGAAAACAACATAGTCCGGGTTGTAGTCGTTCATGGAAAAACCGGCTTCGTACAGAGCATTCACCAGCCCCGGCTCCCCGATGACATAGGCACTGCCGCCGGGGCACTGGGTCGCCAGAAATGATGCCGTGGCCAGTGCGCTGGTATAAAAATGATCCTCACTGACTTCCAGTCCCATTCTGGCCAGCTTCAGGGAAAGCTCTCTGGGAGAACGCTCGCTGGAGTTTGTCAGAAACAGGAACTGCTTATCGTTTTTATGGAGCCAGTTCACAAAATCTGCCACCCCGTTCAGCAGCCGGTTCCCGTGGTAGATCACACCGTCCATATCACAGATAAAAGCACTTTTATTATGAAGGCTTTCCAGAGAGATTGTCTTATTGGTCGTTTCAGTCTGCATATTCTTCTCCGTTTTACGGATCCGGTCGGAGGAAAATCCGCTCTTCTGCCGGAATCCTGAAATTTTTTCCTGCGGTTCTTGCATTGTTCATCATTCTATGGTATACTGAAGTGTATGAGGAACGTCTGTACGCCGCAAAGGTTTATTGTTTTTATTATACACTATTTTTTCACCTTTGTACAGTATCCCGCAGAAAATGCTCCGGAATATTTCGGCAGACAGCTGTTTCTTACCATTTCGCTCTGAAAGGAACGATTGATCTTGGATAACCGCAATCCCCCCATCCGCCGGCAGGACTCCGCAACAGACAAGGAACGGCGCAGTATGCAGCAAGGCTATCCTGTCCGTGCGGATGCCAGCCGCTCCTCAGATATACCTGTCAACCGTCCGGAGGGTCCCGTAGAGGTACCCCCATCCATGCGGCAGGGAAAAATTCCAGTCCGGAAAAATGCCGCCACAGGACGTACCATCCCTGTTATGAACCGCAGCGGTCAGCCTATTCCCCAGGTGCCGACAGAAATGCCGGAAACCGATCATACACCTGTATCCGATGCAGAGCTCCTGCGGTTTACCGTGTTTGCGGAAGTGCCCGCCGATGAGCCTGCAGCAGAAGAAACGGAAAACACTGCCGCCCCGGATACGGAAGACATCCTGCATACGGAGACTGTGCCGCAGGAACCTGAAACCGCAGAAGAATCTGCCGACGGTGCGCCTGAAACTGCAGAACCCGCAGACGCCGATATTGCTTCCGATGAAGCTGCTGAAACCGATGCACTTCCGGAGGAAACCACTGAAATCGGTGCCATTCCCGTGGAAACCGATTCGACTTCTGAAGAAACTGCTGATGCCGGTGTGATTTCGGAGGAAACCACTGAAATCGATACGATTCCCGGGGAAGCTTCTGATGCCGATGAGATTTCTTCGGAAGCCGATGATGCCGATTCGACTCCCGAAGAAGCTGCTGATACCGGAATCGCTGAAAAAACCGAAGCTGTAACAGATACTGAACAAGCCGAATCGATCCCGGAAGTATCCCCTGCCCCCGAAAAGGATCTGCAGGAGTCTGAACAGGTCGAAGAAACTGTTCCTGTTGACACAGCAGACAAAGAAGAGACCGAAGAGGAACATGATCCGGATGAAGATCTGCTTCTGATTCTTCATAGACGCAGACAGGCACAGACCGAAGAACCGCCGGTTTCCTCCCCCGCTGAAGAACAGCCTGCAGAAACCCTTACGGAAACAACCGAAGAAGCAGAAACAGCTGATTCCCCCGCCGCCGAAACAGAGGAAACAGGAGGCAGAAGAAAAATATGGATCCTGCCTCTTGCAGCTGCCGTTCTGGTATCTCTTGCCATGCTGATCGGCATCCCGGCATTCTTTACCCCCGCCGAAACGGCACCGGATTTCGATATGACCCTCAGCTACGGGGAAACCATGCCGGGACCGGAAACCGGTATACCGGACGAAACCGGCGGTGCAGGCAGAGAAGATCCGCCGACAGCAGACAGCAATCCGCCCGAAACCACGCCGCAGGCTGTAAAATTCAATGTAACGCTTGACTTTTTCGACAGAGATCCCCTTACCGTTTCCACATCGGAAATCACGCTGGAAGCTCTGCTGGAACGGGTGAATTATGTTGTTCTGGAAACCGACCGGTTTGCCGTGGATCTGTCCACACTGCTGACGGAAGAGATTACCATTGCTGTGGACACCGTTACATACGGCACCGCTACAGAAACCCTCGTTATCCCCCATGAGACCCAAACCACCAATGTACAGACCATTCCCCGGGGACAGAGAAATGTGACCCAGTTCGGGCAGGATGGCAGCAAAACCATTACATACACCACCGAGATCGTCAACGGCGTGGAAGTGAGCCGCACGGTTGCCAAAGAGGAGATCACCAAACAGCCCGTGACGGAAACCTGTCAGGTGGGCATCGGCGGTACTCTTGTGGGTAATGACGGCAAAACCTACAGTTATTCCTACTACCGCATGGTCAACGCCACCTATTACGACATCGAAGGACTTACTTACCTTGGTTACGAAGCCGACGAATCCGTTGTGGCAGTGGACATGGACTACATTCCTCTGGGCACAAAGATCTATGTAAAAAACGATCAGTTTGACTTTGGTGTACGTGTTGCCGCCGACACAGGCTCCCTGATCGAAGGCTGGGAAGTGGATATCTGGCTGGACGACTCCAACCCCCAGAAGAAGGATTTTGCCTACATCGGTTATGTGAAAAACATGATCATCTACTATCTGGACTGATCTGTCTGTGAACCGAAAGGAGAACATACCATGAATTTTGCATATCTCAGAGAGTTTCAGGATCGGCTGACAGCATGGCGGATCCCCGGCAACGACTGTATTGTCAAGGTGGGGTATGACACCGTATACCGGTACCAGTCCGGGTTCAGCAATATGGAAGAAGGCAAAAAGATGCAGGGGGACGAGCTGTACTACCTCTGGTCCTGTTCCAAGCCCATCACCTGTACTCTGGCACTGAAGCTGTACGAACAGGGGCTGTACCTGCTGAACGACCCGCTGTACGAATATATGCCGGAATTCCGGGATATGGAGGTGCTCCACAAGGATGCGGACGGCACCACCTATACCGAAAAAGCGAAAAATCCCATCCGGGTGCGTGATCTGTTCACCATGTCCGCCGGGTTCAACTATGATATGAACTCTCCCGCTATTCGGGAAGTAAAGGAAGCCACAGACGGTCACTGTCCCACCAGAGAAATCGCAAAAGCCGTTGCCGCCACACCTCTGCAGTTCGAGCCGGGCACCCGTTTTAGCTACAGTCTGTGCCATGATGTACTCTCCGCTTTCATTGAAGTGGTGGCCGGTATGCGTACCCGGGACTGGGCGAAAAAGGTACTGTTTGATCCACTGGAAATGCGCGACACCTGCTACAACCTGCCCTCTCCCGAAAAGATGGCACGAATGGCGGTACAGTACAACTTCCGGGATGATCTGAACAAGGCTCTGCCCACCGGCGGTACCTGCGGTCACATTCTGGGCGACCAGTACGACAGCGGCGGCGCAGGGGTGGTCTCTACCATCGAAGATTACATGAAATTCGCCTGTGCCATGGCAAACGGCGGTCTTGCCGAAAACGGTGAACGGGTGCTGGCATCCTCCACAATCGACATGATGCGCACCAATCAGCTGGACGAAAACCAGATGAACGACTTCAACTGGAGTCAGCTCTGCGGCTACGGTTACGGTCTGGGCGTGCGTACCATGATCGATCCCGCCAAAGCCGGAACTGCCGGATCTATAGGCGAATTCGGCTGGGGCGGTGCGGCAGGTGCATACCTGATCCTGGATCCCTCCCGGAAAGTGGCTCTGGTGTATGCTCATCATATGCTGAACAACCAGGAACCCTGGTTCTCTCCCAGACTCCGCAACGTGCTGTATGCGTGCCTGGACAGATAATTAAGAATGTAGAATGTAGAATTAAGAATTACACAGGATATCCTAAATAAACAAACGGCTTACAGAACGGATATTTTCTCGCTGTAAGCCGTTTCTGCATCCATAAAACTTTTTTCAAAAATTTCCCGCAGATTTAAAACCGTTTCCGATCACCGGCCACTATACCTATGAAAGGAGGCTGCGAACCATGGATGAAAACATTACGACAAACAATCCCTTTGACAGCGAAACCTTCGCCCGCACCATGCTGGAGCCGCTGTTTTACTTTGCCATGAGCCGGACACGGGATGAAAACGAAGCGTCGGGGCTGGTCAGTGACATTGCGGAAGCGGTTCTGTCGGCACTAGCACAGGGAAAGCATCCCGGAGATCCGCAGGCGTGGGTATGGAAGATTGCGAAAAACCGGTACGCACGGTATGTGAAAACCAGACTCCGGGACAGGGAGCGGACAGTTTCCATCACCACGGACGAGGAAGACTTTGATCTGCCGGACACGGACGACACACCGGAAGAACGGCTTCTCTTATCGGAAGAGGAAGCGCAGAAAAACGAACATCTGGCAAAGCTCAGAGAAACCCTTGCACACATCCGCTCCGACTGGCGGCAGGTGCTGGTGGCGTACTATATGGAAAACCGCCCCATCCGGGAAATCGCAGCTTCTCTCGGACTGCCGGAGGGTACGGTGAAAACCAAGCTGTACCAGAGCCGGAAATTTCTGAAAGAAGGTATTTTTATGGCACGCACATACGGAAAACTGAGCTATGCACCGGAAAACGTAAACTTCTCCATGAGCGGATACTCTCTGGACCAACGTCCTTGGAGCATCATCACCCACAAGCTGCACAAGAACATCCTGCTGGCGGCATACCGCACCCCTTCCACAGCGGAGGATCTGGCTATGGAAATGGGAATCGCCCTGCCCTACATGGAGGATGAGCTGGAATTTCTGGTCAGAGAAACCCTGCTTGTGAAAAACGGGGATACATATGAGACAGGGTTTATGATTCTCTCGGCGGATGCGCAGGAGAAGATGCAGGAGAATCTTCTGAAAATTACACCGAAAGTGACAGAGCTGCTGACAAAGGCAGTGGAAGCAGAAATGTTCTCCGATTACACGGCAGATATTGTCTGGCACGGTGGTTATGTCCCCGAAGATGAGATCCGATGGGTTATGCTGATGAACGAAGTGGACTACATCGGTTCTCAGACATACAATTTCGACTATAAAGGAATGACGAGCAATGAAATGCCTCAGCGTCCCAGTGGGAAATGGAATCTGCTTGGTTTTGAAGATTACAAAA
>JAFZET010000052.1 GCA_017560565.1 Clostridia bacterium
AAACGCATGGCTGAAGAACGCGGTATTACGGAAGAAGAATTGAAAGAACAAATACAACAACGCATCATTGCCGGATTGAATAGTCCTGATCCTGTTCGAAGAAAACAATGGGAAGCGATCCCACATACAGATGACATTCCTACGCCTGAGGAGTATATCCGGTATATAGTCGAAAAACTTACTGATGAAGGGTTGGAAGAGTTATTGTGGATGTATGTGTTATAATGTTAGCAATAATCTTGCTGTAAATGTAGGACATCATAGTACTGTAGATGCGAAGCCTATTAACACCACCGCAACATTTCTATGATATAATAGAAAAAAGATTGGAATTAGGAGATGATTTTTCTATGAAATACATTTTGATTGTGGAAGACGATGTTGCTTTGCGGGAAGGACTAACAAATGCACTTCAAAACAATACTTTACAAGCCTATGCTGCCTCTAATCTTGATGATGCAAGACGAATTTTGGATGAACGTACATTTGATCTCCTCCTTTTAGACTGTAATTTGCCTGATGGTAGTGGGATTGATCTTTGCCGCGAAGTGACCGCAACCAAAGATACCCCTGTAATTTTCCTCACCGTGCGGGATGCGGAAATCGACGAAGTTACCGCATTTCGCGCCGGTGCCTGCGATTATATCAGGAAACCGTTCTCGCTGACAATCCTGCAGGAACGTATTGCGGCGGCTTTACGAAAACACTTACCGAACCATATTTATGAAGATGCACACTTCCGTTTTGATTTCACGGAGCTGACTTTTTCCGCCGACGGACAGCGTGTGATTCTCAGCTCTACCGAACAGAAGCTGCTTGCCGTATTTTGTAATCACAAAGGACAAATCCTTGAGAGACAGACGCTGGTGGACAGAATCTGGTCGTGCGACAGCGATTACATCGACGAAAATGCTCTGTCTGTGACCGTCAAACGTCTGCGCGACAAACTCGGCGCGGACTGCATCGGTACAGTCTACGGCATGGGATACGTCTGGAAAGGTGCGAAAAAATGATCGGATGTACAGCAGCAATCGTTCTTCTGTCAGCGGCATTTTTTGTCCTGTGGCAGTTTTGGGAGTCGCCGTGGCTGATTTTCGGGTACATACTCGCCGTTTTTGCCGTCTGCGGAATCTGGTTCATCCGTGAACACCGGAAGAAACAGCAGATTTTCGACCGATTCGAGCAGATTCTCACAGGGAAAAGTGCCGATCACATCACGGATGAGCATCTTACTCCAACCGAACGGCGGCTGATCACCCGGCTGTGCGAACTGGAAACCCGGGAAGCGAAAGTGCAGAACGGTTACAGGAGCATTTCCTCCCTTGTTGCCGACATTGCTCACCAGTCGAAAACACCGCTGTCGTCCATTCTCATGTACACCGAAATGAGTGAACACGGCGACATCATCCGCGCACAGACGGAAAAACTGTCGTTTCTCATGGATTCGCTGACCAAGCTAGCCAAATGTGAAGGCGGACTGATTGCGGAAAATCTTGCACCAAAGGAAAATTCCGTAAAGGAACTGCTCCGTCAGGTGATCGAAGCAAATTATGCATCCGTTGACAGCAAAAACATCGAAATCCGCTGTGATGTCCCTGACGGACTGACGGCAGTATTTGATCTCCGCTGGACGGCAGAAGCGGTCGGCAATATCCTCGACAACGCCGTGAAATATTCGCCGGAAGGAAGTGCTGTCACCATATCCGCCTGTGCCTACGATATATTTGTCCGGATCGATATTGCCGATACCGGATGCGGTATTTCCGAAGAAGAACTGACGAATATCTGGAAACGTTTTTACCGCGGAAAGAATGCGGAGAATCACAGCGGTGTGGGCATCGGACTGTATCTGACAGCGAACATTCTGAACACCGAAGGCGGGCGGGTATCTGCGAAATCCGATGAAAACGGCAGTGTCTTTACCGTTTTTCTTCCAAAAATCTGAAATCTTTCAAAACTGTAAGAATTCGTCACATTTCAGTAAGATTGTCTCTGTAGAATGAAATCAACAAAGAAAGGAGGCAGTTTTATGCTGATCGAAACTAAAAATCTCACAAAAATCTACACCACGGGTGAAACAGAGGTGCGCGCGCTGGACGACGTGTCTCTGTCGATTTCCCGTGGTGAATTTGTTTCCGTTGTCGGTACCAGCGGAAGCGGGAAGTCCACGCTCCTGCATCTCTTGGGCGGGCTTGACATTCCCACAAACGGCAAGGTCTTTATTGACGGAACGGATATTTATTCTCTTGCCCCCGATCCGCTGACCATTTTCAGAAGAAGGTGCATCGGATTCGTGTTCCAGCGGTACAATCTCATCCCGAATCTGAATGTATGGGAAAACATCACGCTCCCGCTGGGACTGGACGGAATGGATGCGGATCCCAATGAGGTGGACGAACTGCTGCACACGCTCGGCATTGAAGACAAAAAGAACGCCATGCCGTCGCAGTTGTCCGGCGGTCAGCAGCAGCGAGTGGCAATCGCACGGGCACTGATCACAAAGCCGCACATCATTCTTGCGGACGAACCGACAGGCAACCTCGATTCCAAAACCGGCATGGGCGTGATGCTGACGCTGGCACAGCTCAACGAAAAGTTTGCACAGACGATCGTGGTAATCACCCACAACGAGGAGCTTGCGCAGATGACCTCACGGAGAATCCGGATTGAGGATGGGAATATCGTGAGCGACAGCGGGGTGACAAAATGAACGTCATTACGAAACTGGCGATCAACCGTATCACCTCAAAAAAAGCGCGTTCGGGCGTGATCTGTGCGGCGGTATTTCTGACGATGGTGCTGTTTATGACGGTGGTGAGTATTTCCGTCAATCTGATTTCCGGCTACTCTTTGATGATGCAGCTGGCATCGGGAACGGATTATCACGGCTATCTTCGCGGTGCAACATTTACGCTGACAGGCGAAGAACTGCGCGATATCGCGCAGGGATCAAATGACATTGCGGAAGCGGTTATTTCCTCCAATGTGGCACAGTATGCGATGAATGAAGAGCGGATCCACACCTCCGACAACTTCATCCGTGCCATAGAGAAAGAAGAAGATTTACAGCACTTCTATACCGATCTCATCGAGGGAACCTTTCCCGAAAAGGATACTGAAATTCTCGTCAATCCACTGTATTTTCCTGATGTCGAGGTCGGTGATACCGTTGGGCTTTATTACATCGGATATACAGGCAGAACCGCCGGTACCGCTTATGCGGAATTTACTATCACGGGACTGATCAAAAGCCGTTCGGATGCGCAGATGAATGTTGTGATGCGATACAGCGATACCCTTGAGGAAACGTATGGATTTTCCGGTCAGTATCTGAATGTTTACTTCAAGTTTCAGAACAGCATGAACATCACCGGTAAATACGATACACTGGTCAATGAAACACTGGCAGAGTATCAGAATCCCGAGCATGAGGTGCATGGTGTGCTGAATCAGGCGTACCTCGGAACATCCGCCCGTGAAGCGTTGAATCCCACCAATCTGTTTTTGATTTTCTTCTCTGTGACTGTGGTGTTCCTCTGCTCTTTTTTACTCATTTACAATGTCTACTCCATCGCTCTGACACAGGATATGCAGGCATTTGGCTTATTGAATGTGATTGGCACCACGCACAGGCAAATGCGGAAGATGATCGTGATTCAGTCAATGATTTTATTTGCCGGAACACTTCCGCTGGGACTGATTGCGGGATATTTCATCGGATGGAAAATGCTGTCGCCGCTGTTGTTCTCCTCGCTTTCCTATGAAGGGCTTCGATTTGAATTCAGCATCTGGATTCCGATTCTCACTGTGGTTCTGACCTTGTTTACACTTTTATGGTCGGCAACCCGTCCTCTTAATCGCCTGAAAACGATGACACCGATTGCAACAGTAGACTACTCACCTGCGGCGGATCTTCCGAAACGCTATGTGCGAAAGAAAAACTATACACGCAGGAATGCCATACCCAACGCCGGGAGAATGGCGAAATATTCTATTTCCCGCAATCGGAAAAAGACCGTAATAACGGCACTTTCCATGTCCATGTCGGTCATTCTGTTCATGCTGATTGCAACGCTGTGCGACTATATGATTGCGTTTACCGAATCGAATCTGCAATATGCGGACTATATCGTGACACTTGAGCACATCTACCGTATGCAGGGTGGTACAGTCGAGACAACCATGATTTATGATGCGGATGGCGGCATTGGTATAGGTGACGAATACTGCGCGGCTGTGGAATCCTCCGCATATACAGACAAGGTCTGGCGTATCCGCACAGCGATGACACAGATTCCGACACCTCGTTCTGCAAGAGAATCACTCGGTTATCTGCGGAATGAATATAAATGGTTTGATTCTTATCCGGAATTGAAAAAGGCTCTCGCAGGTCAGATGGAGCTCCTCGTTGTCAGCATCCCGGATGAACTGTTTTCACTCATACAGATTTCCTCCAAGGATGTGCTCGGTGATGGCTATGAATCCGGCTATGTTGTTTATGACGGCGGTAAAACCGGAGGAATCACAGATGGTGACGGAGAACCCTACGATTTTGCATATTTTGAAAACGGTGCAGCCATCACCCTCGGAAATGGCAGTTATCAGATTATGAAATCGACCGTCATCAGTCCGACAAACAATCTCACCGGATGGATTGATGCAGGTATTTACCGTGCTGTGATCTATATGCCTGAGGGCGCATTTACAAAGGAATTCGGCGAAGGGTTGACCTATGCCATGCTTGTCAATGCAAAAGAAGATTGCTACGATCTTCTGCGGAATGATCTTGAAAAATTAGGCGAAAATTTCTCGGTTTCGATTGATGAAGCATTGGAAGAACGGCATTCTGCAGAAGCCTTGGAATCCGGCACATCAGTAATCGAAACACTGTCATTTTCTGCCGGTATTGACGGTCGTATGGACAATCTTGACAATATGAAACAGACGGTTCTCTCCATTCAGACTGTCGGCTACAGCCTTGCCGCTATGATCTTTCTCATTGGAGCGTTAAACATCGTTAATACAGCGCT
>JAFZET010000006.1 GCA_017560565.1 Clostridia bacterium
ATCCGCCGGTAAAACGTCGATTCACTCATGTCATATGTCTCTATAATCTCCTGCATCGTCAGTTCTTTTTTATCCCATTTCGCAATCAATTCCCCAAAATTTGGCGGCATTTCCTTGATCGGTCTGCCAAATTTTACACCACGTTTTTTAGCTGCGGCTATTCCTTCCGCTTGTCTCTGCTTAATGTTGGTCCGCTCGGTCTCACTGACATAGCTCAGCAGCTGAAGAACAATGTCGCTGATGAATGTTCCGAGCAGATTCTTTTCATGTCTTGTATCCAATAACGGCATATCAATCACCACTACATCCACTGACTTTTCCTTCGTAATAATCCGCCATTGATTCAGGATTTCTTCGTAATTCCTACCAAGACGGTCAATACTCTTGATAAATAGTGTGTCTCCAGGATGCAATTTTTTCAGAAGTCTCTTATAATTCGGCCTGTTGAAATCCTTTCCGGACTGCTTGTCTATATAAATATTCCCTTCCGGCACACCCGCCTGTTCCATAGCAATCATCTGCCGGTCTTCGTTCTGATCTGTGCTGGACACACGGACATATGCGTAAACTGCCATTGAATTCCTCCTGTTTCGATAATTTTAGTATAAACAAAAAAAGCCTCTGTAATGATACAGAAGCTGATGGTGGTTGAATATATTTACTTTTCTCCTCAATCCGTGCTATAATACTATTATACCACAAAATGAGGTACTGTCATGGGAAAACAAAAAACAAAGTCTCCGCAGAGCCAGCTATCGAAGACCGATATTGAAGAAATAGGTCAAGCTTTTTCCTTTCTGCAAAGTGATGTCTATATCAAATTCGCCGACAAACATCCTGAAGTACAGGTCACTTCTTCCGAAATTGCTCGTCGGAAAAAAGCTGCAAAGGAATATCTGCCGGTGATGGTGAAGCAGTTTTCACTGTATCATAGTCCTGATGCTGTCCGGGATCTGTTTCTGAAAAGTCTTGTAACGCCCTGTCTCCGGATGGGAGAATGGATTCGGGAAGACGAGCCGGTATTTATTGCGGCGCAGGCTGTCTGGCTCCTGGACTATTTTATGAATACATCCAAAGAAACAGCATTTCTGGAACTTCTGCCGGACGCACCTGTCAATATGGATGATACTTTCGAGGTATATTTTTACGATACGGTTCACTCGGAAACCAAGGTCTGGCCAACCGTATATCTGCTGACCGAACGTCATGGGAAAGAAGCCGAAGCCTTTTCCGCCATTCTGAAACTGATCGAAAAATCCACTGTGAAGAAACTGACACAACTGTTTGAAACAAACCTGTTCGATTTCTTCCGGCGAGCCATGACACTTTCCGCCCGTGCAGACAAAGAGTATAACGAGCAGATACAAACTGTGTCCGAACAAATACATAACCGCACTTTTCTCTCACCGGATCCCATGCCGGAGATACCGGAGAAGGATCTGATCGCAGAAACATTCCTCACCCATGCCCCGGAGCTGATGACCGATACTCTTGAAATGGCCATGGATGTACTGGAGGACAGACAGGCCGCCGAACTGCTGCTGGATTTCGGTACCGGTGATCCGTATGATCTGTGCGCCGCCTATCTGCTTCTATGTGAACAGAGGCATGCTCTGGCCCATCTGAATACACTGACTGCCTCTGTTCTAGCATATGCCAACTCCAGGCTGCCATTCAGTGCAGAAGCACTCTTTATCGAAAGCCATATCATTGATAAAGATGCAGATGCGGACTACACCATGCATGAAATCAAAGGGTACTGGTCCGATACGCCGGATACAAATCCTTTTACAGATCGGGTTACATATGGTCAGGCCCTGTATGCCTGTGCCGATATTATCCCGCCGAGAAAGGGGAATATATCCGAAGAACTGGTGGAGGAATTACAGGAATACGGTCTACCGGAAGCCATGGCGCATGAGATTGCCGTGATCACCCACCTGTTCCACCACACCCAACTGCGGGATATAAATTTCGGTGAACTTCTGGAAGTATCTTCTCCGGATACATTCAAAAAGATAACAGAACCTTCCGGAGAAGCTTCTCCAGCTGAATTGACTCCGGAAGAAAAACTGGCTGCTGCTGAAGAACAAATTGATACTCTGAGCCAAAAGGTCACCATGCTGCAGCAGGCATTGTCCGCCGCAGAACGTGAACAGCAGAAACTGCAGAAGCAGCTTGAAACCACAGAATCTTCCGCAGCCACAGACCATGATGAACTGATCGCCCTGCGGGAAACCATATTCCAGATGCAGTCTGCAGAAGCAGAGGAAGAACCGGCACCGGATGATTCGATCATTTTTCCCTATACGACCACACGCAGGATCTGTGTCTTCGGCGGTCACGACACATGGCGGAAAGCAATCAAGCCTATGCTGCCGGAAGTACGGTTTTATGACCGGGATACCCTGCCCCGTCCAGAAGTGATCCGGTATGCCGATATTGTGTGGATCCAGCCGAATGCGATATCTCATGGGAATTATTATGCCATTATCAATGCGGCAAGGGAGCATAAGGTTCCGGTGCGATATTTCGGATATGCCAGCGCACGGAAATGTGCGGAGGAGTTGGTGAAATTAGAGCGTTCTATATAGTATTTGATTTTCTCAAAAAGTGTTATCGTAAAATGGTTTGAGAGTTTATTTTAGCCGATATTAGACATCGGATATAATTAGCTTTCAATATAACCCAGAACATGACCAAATACCTTTCACTTTATATAAACAAAGACTTATCTCCACGCATATTACACAAACACAGGATTCGCAGGTGGAAAACTTCAACATCTCAGTTTTCTTCGTAAGCACCAAAGCCCCCCTGTATCCGAATGCACAAAACCGTCAGTCATTACTGCTGACGGTTTTCTATGTGTGCGGAACGCGGTTAATTTGATGGTTATATTCTTCCAGAACGGATTCCCTGACTTTTCGGAGATGGAAGTAGTACGCACCTATGCTGATTCCGTTTTCATGACACCAAGCTTTGACGCTCATGCCGCTGTTTTGGCAGTCCAGTATCCGATATTGCCACTCCTGCAGGGAGACTTTATTTCTGATTTCGGTGATTGCTGTTATATATTGGACATGGTTAAACTCCTCTCACAGTGTTCGATTTATTCTGACTGAGTTTTTTGAACACTGTGCAGGTGTTCAACTTACTCGGACAAAGTGTTTTGTACACTGTTATTTGGAGTTTAGTTTACTATAGTTTGAATTTGGCTGTATAGGCGTACTTTATTTGGCGGTTACGTTACGGATTAGGTGGTTTTCATTATGAAGTATCTAAATTCAAAACAGACGAGACACGGCACCGAAAATATGGCCGCTTCTCGTCTGTTTAATTATGGATGCTGATTTAAATTAGGAATCGTTTCAGAAGTGGTTGATTCTGATGTGTCAATATCTGTATCAACTTCGTTATATGAAATACTAATATCAGTATTTGAATTATTAGAATCCGTCAAACAATCCTCTGAAGGATTATAAACTTGCACTAAAAAACCTATAATAATTAATCCTAATAAAACAATGCTAACAAATATGACATAACCATCAGAAAAAAACTTATTTGTATCTTTTCCACCAATTTTTGCAATAAAACGAAACATTGCTACAATTAAGTGAAAACATACAAATCCAACAAGAGACGCAAAACAAAGCAATCTATAGAAATTCGCAGTATTGATGCTTTCAAGCACAGACGAAGAATAAAATAATCCAGCGACTACAGCAAGAACTATACCCGCAAAAATCCCCAGTATTGCAACACTTGTTTCTGAAATTTGTTTATCAATAAGTTTTAATTTATCATTAACAACATCATTAAGTTTTTCTGTTGCTTTTTCTTCCGCAACCCTCTTTGCTACTGTTTCAGCTTCACTCGCAGCCTTTTCCGCACTTTCCACGGCTTGATTGGCTAATGATTTAGAAAGTGCAACAGCTGTTTTCGCCGCTGTTTTTGCAGCATCTTCCGCAACATTTTGCATAACATACTCAATTTTATTAGTTATGTCTTCTTCTCGAACTCTATAAAATCTCTCTAAAAAACGATAATGCTCGCTCGCTTCCTTAATATACTCAAATACATAATTGAATACATTAGGTGGCAAAGCCGAGTTGTTTTGGGCTTTATATGTTTGTGTAAAGTGATCTACATACTTTTGATAATTCAGAGCGCTATCAAAATCAAAAGGCGAACAACCCGTATTGTCATTTTTATATGTATCAACATAATCAAATATTTTGCGTTGAACGATGGAACGAGTAAATGTTCTGTACCCCAAATCAGAATATATGTTTAACTCGGATATTTCTTCGTTTTCAAGTCCCATTATATATTGATCAATAGCATTATAATCAATATCATCGGCTTTTCGTAAAATTGTTTCACATAAATCAAAAATTAAGGCTTCAATCTTTCTTGTTGTTTTCCGAGACATTTTCTGAATCTCCATTGATGTTGTTAAATAAGTAGTCGAGTAGTACAGGATGCCCATCAATATCATTGAAATCATCTTTTTTTAAGCTCTCTATTTTGGAGAGATCGACCACCCCATTTGTATGGGTTACACCAGGATAATTCACTATAGGATTTATAAATTTTCCTAATTCAATTGCTGAATATGATCCGAATTTTCTAAAAACACAAATAATCTCATTTTTCACTTCTGAAGAAAAACTTTTAAGATGCTCGTTATCTATAGATAAACCATTATCATCCAATACATCTTGAATATATTGACCATCATCTGAATCTGCACTTTGCATATAAACATCTCTCTCAACAAACAACTTTAACTCGTTTATAGAAGCACCACAACCACCGTATTTATAAATGTTTTCGTCAAAAATTCTTCGCCCTTGTCTAGCATATTTAAACGCTACAATGGATAACAATTTTCCAAGTTTAGTTCGTGTACATGAATATCTTCGATTTGTTTTAATGAAAAGATAAATCAGATATTCTGTGGCGGATATTAAATTTACGCTTGTTTCAGGCATATGATTATAATTTACACAAGCCAAATGTTGCTTGCAATGCGGAAAATTAATTTCTTCTGTATCCGCATTTACCTCCATTGAAATTTTAATGTTTCCTTCTTTCTTCAAAATGGAAAAAATTACTGTATTTATTATATCACAAAAATCGATATTCGTCAACTTCTACGCCCTCTTATCTTTAAATAATAATGAACAAATTTATGTAAATTTACGTTTTGTTCACGTTCTTTATTGCGTTAACCTGTTTTATTATAACACAAACTTTGATGCTTTGTCATGTAAAAAAAGCCGTCTAATACACGCTGATTCTGAGTTCTTGTTTATTGATATGTAGACTTCTGATGTTTATACTCAGAATCTTTGTTCTTTTCTCGGTCAATCCTCAAAAAAGTTATCTCTGTTTCTCTTCATTGTATCGTATAATATTCATTAATTTACTATTTTAGCTTGCTATAAGCAGTATAATCGAGCTTCTTTCCACTCAAACAGTTTGCCGTACCTGACAATGTTCATCCGCATCTGTTCAGACACAGCCGTGCCATGCACCTGTATCAGGGAGATATGGATCTGACACTGGTATCTCAGTGGCTCGGTCATGCAAATCTGCAGACCACATTGATTTATGCTCATGCGGATACGGAACAGAAACGTAAGGCAATCGAACTTGCAGAACATTCCGACAGTCCGACGAAAAAGAACCCTTCGCCCGGGAGATATACCATAGATGATGAAGAGACTTTGAAAAGGCTGTATGGACTTTTGTAGGTCTTATTGTAATCAACAATGCGCTTTTTAGGGATGGTTATGATATACCAGAAAACACTGTTTTGCTGATATTGTAATCAACAATGCAATCTACACAAAAACACGCCGGATCGCTGTTTTTCTCAGCTTTTCGGCGTGTTTTGAGGTGTATGGTTGATTATGTTATGTGGTCGATTTCCGTTTTAGAACCCAACCGCTGGCGCGGTAGAAATTGTTCGTACAGTCTCCCCTCGCCATACAGTTCATACAAACTTTAACTCTCTCCTGTATAATATCTCCACCACACCAATGTGTGAGATCTATACAGGAGATTCTTTATGTACTCAATCCTCCCAAAACTCCGTGAAGATATGCAGCTTCGCGGTTTCAGCAAACATACAATCCGCTCCTATACTGAATGTGTCACGGAATATCTTTCCCTTTTGAACAAACCGCTTCCTGCAACTACCGAATCTGATGTGCGGGCATTTCAGCTTTATCTGCAGAATGTCCGGCACCTTACACCGGGTTCTGTCAATGTACATATGGCGGCTGTCCGTTATCTTTATGAAGTCACACTCTGCAGACATATGAACTGGAAGATTGCTCCGATGATGAAGAAGCCCCATAAACTACCGGAGCTACTGACCCATGAGGAAATCCAGATGATCCTGGACAACACCCTGAATCTCAAGCATAAGACGATGTTCATGCTTGCATACAGTGCCGGACTTCGCATCAGTGAGATCGCGCATATCAGGATTACGGATATCGACAGTTCCAATATGCGGATCTTCGTAAAAGGCGGCAAGGGCAACAAGGATCGGTATACAGTTCTTTCGGAAGTATGCCTTGACACACTGCGTCAATACTGGCGGATGTACCACCCGAAGCATCCCGAAAATTATCTGTTTCTTGGAATGCGTAATATGACCTGTATTACTGTGGGTACAATTGCCACAGCGTTTGATAAAGCCGTAAAATCTGTCGGTATTACCAAAAATGTTTCTATGCACACTCTGCGGCATTGCTTTGCCACAGACCTTCTTAACAATGGTGCCGGCCTGATGGAAATCAAAGAACTGCTCGGTCATGCCAATCTGCAGTCTACCTCCATCTATCTCCACCTGACTAATGTTGCTGTCAACGTTACAAGTCCGCTGGATGTACTTTATGGTAAAGAAGATGGTTGAAATTCAGGATATTCTGCATGAATACGGTGATGCCTTTCTTGCCTCCCATAAAGTTTCCAATGAACAGAAGAAAGTCATGACAGCATTATCGGAATGCCGGACTGCATCTATGGGAGCACATAAAATTATCTGCGATGAATGTGGGCATACCGAAATATCGTACAATTCCTGCCGTAATCGTCACTGTCCGAAATGCCAGACTTTCAGCAAAGAAAAGTGGATAGACAAACAAAAGCTCTGTCTTCTGCCAGTAGGATATTTCCATATCGTTTTCACCATTCCGGATACGCTGAATCCGGTGGCTTTTCAGAATCAGTGTACCGTTTACAACCTCATGTTCAAGGCAGCATGGGAAACTTTGCGTGATCTGTCCTCAGATCGGAAATACCTCGGCGCAGAGATTGGTGTAACATCAGTTCTGCATACATGGGGACAACAGCTTGTCTACCATCCGCATATCCACTGTATTGTCAGCGGCGGCGGCATCACGAAAGATGGAAAGTGGAAACACAGCCGGAAAAAGTTTTTCCTGCCTATGCGGGTAATGGCAAAACTGTTCCGTGGAAAACTTCTGGCATACCTTCGGGAAGCAAAACTGGAATTTTTCAACGATTCTGCCTATCTGAATGACCCGGTCAGTTTTGACAGACTGATCCGAAGCTGTTATGAAAAAGAGTGGATTGTTTACAGCAAGCCACCATTTCGATCGGCAGAAACCGTAGTGGAATATCTCGGCAGATATACGCACCGTGTTGCAATCTCCAACAACAGAATCATCGCTGTACAGGAGGGTATGGTTACATTCAGCTGGAAGGATTACAAAGACGGAAACAGCCGGAAAGTGATGACGCTGACCGCGGATGAATTCATACGGCGTTTTCTGCTTCATGTGCTGCCGAAGGGGTTCAACAAAATCCGTCACTTCGGATATCTCGGCAGTCGTTACCGTGCCGTCAAGCTGGGGTTATGCCGCAAATCCTTGAAGGTGAAAACGGTATATCACCTAAAAACTACAGAAGAAATTTTGCAGGGTATGGGCATCCCTCCATACTGCAGCTGTCCTGTCTGCGGTTCTGAAAAGCTCCAACATAGCTATACCACAAGGATGAATAACTGATTTTTGTTGCCCCGGCGTTATGGGGAGGGGGAACTTATGCGCTTTTTTCAGAAGAATTCTGTGTAACGTGCTTTATTGTGTACCACGGATTCTCGGAATACCAAATCTTTCGCAGGAGATGCCGTTAATATCCCCATAGCGGTTCGCGGCTGGATTCAATGAAATTATCAAAACTCACGTTGGCGTTTTCTGACGCCTTTTTTTGTGGGTGAGTTTCGATAATTTTCTATTCATAATCAACAATTGTTGATTACCTCTGCAAGCAGGGTTTATGGGGACCCATAAACAAAACTTGTCAGGGCAGCATCCCTGAAACCCTTTGAACATTGCTTCGCAATGGCTGCGCACCTCCGGCGCTTACAGCATGAACATCATTCCCGATGCTCATGCCTTTTCTTTTGCTCGTCATGCGTCACTTCCTCCTTTTCCAGCATCCTGTCAATGTTCGATTTGTGCAGGAGCAGTTCCTTCATTTCCTCACGGGCAGTCCGGTATTCCGTATACGCCGCTTTCTTTTTTGCCAGCAGCTCGGCATACTCAGCCTGCAGGGATTTCACCGTGGGCAGCTTTGTCACGCCCAGTTCGTCAAAGGCTTTCTTCGCCGCCTTGTGCAGCAGAATATCACTTTCATGCTCGGAGAGAAACTTCTTGGAATAGCCAGCCTTGCGGTAAGCGGCATATACATCCCGTGTCTTGGAGTAATTAATGATATGCGTTCTCAGCACAGCAATCTCTGCCATACGCTTTTCCGCTGACTTGATTTCATCGGACAGCCGATTGTATCGTCCTGTCGCATCCGCTGCTGTCTGTTTCAGCACATCATAGTCCATTAGTCCGTGTTCCCGGAGATAATTCACTGTCTGTGCCATCTGCTTGATGTTGAATTTCTTTGCCCAATTCACATAACCGGCACCTTTACCCTCATCCATTTTTCGCTGTATGTCGATGAGCAGAGAATCCTTCTGCGATGCCAGGGGATCCCATTTTTTCTTCGGTGTATGCTTCCGTTCACCTGACAGAACAGAACGGATATCCGCTTCGGTGTAACCTTCTCCCAGGGAGTTCATGCGGATGGAACTCTTGCAGTCCGGATGCCGGAACGAAATATTTTTCCCACGCCGGACTGTAGTATAGCCGATCTCATTCAGCATCTGCAGGAAGGCATCGAATCCGTCCGGCTGTTTTGCCAGGACATCATCAATGGCACCTCTGAGAAGTTCCCGATGGGACGGTTTCTTCTTGTCTCCCATCCACTTATCATAGGTACTGTGCGTATACCGTTTTGGATTTTCGATGATCGACAATCCGTGTTCCAGACAGATGATGTCACTGAGCCGTCCGACAGCTCTGCCAGAACCAAGGAAGTCTTTGAATTTCCGCTTGCAGTCCAGTGTGGTGGAATTGAAAATCACATGGTTATGCAGGTGTTTTTTGTCCACATGGGTACAGACGATAAAGGCGTGTTTTCCTTTCAGAAACCGCATGGCAAGTTCGTAACCGATCCGGTTCGCTTCCTCCGGTGTCACTTCCCCCGGTCTGAAGGACTGGCGGATTTGGTAGGCAATCACGTTATTTTTCTGCTCCCTGCCGGAGAGAATGCCGTACTCCCTTTTGGCTAAAGCAAACTCCGCTGCGGCTGTTTTTGCATCACATTCATAGGCAGAGATATATTCACCTTCGGCGGTTTTCTCTATGTTTTTGGAATAGTCGATCCGTTCTCTCAGGCACTGCAGAATAGATTTTCCTTTTATGTGGTGCATAGGCATAATACGTGTTGTAGCGATAAACTTCTTCCTCCTGTTACTGCGAAATTCTTTCCTTTCAGTGGATATCATGCATATTATTCGTTTTGTATTGTAATTCCGTCATAATCATGCTATACTATATTATGGGTATATTTGCTTAGATAGCGAAAAAGGTATGCCCCCCCTACAAAGTCAGACACGGCTGGAAATATAAACCCAGTGATATTGATGAATGGCTAAAAGCAGCAAAGCTACAGAATAGAAAAGAGGGAGAACAATATGAAAATTCTGTTTTTACATTTAAGCGATTTACATATAAAAACGAATAAAGCGTACTGTGAATTTCAAATCAAGAAAATCATTGACTCCTTGAGAACAGCAGGCTCTTTTGATAGGTTGCTTTTTGTCTTGTCTGGTGACATCGCATTTTCGGGAGAAAGAGAACAATACCGAATTGCGAACGGGATATTGAACAAAATGGCAATAGAATTGCAAAAGGAAAAGATATATACAGGTCCTATAGAAATCGTGTGTGTCCCCGGGAATCATGATATACAATTTGAAGACCCGCCTCGCACAGCCGAAGAATTAAACAAAATATACAGCGATTATTCGTACAAGAAGCATCTTGGAGCGGAATTTTCCAAACAATCAAATTTCTTCTATTTTGCTAAAAATAAAAAATGTTTTGTCGATGACCAAATGTTTTCTCAGAAAATCATAGACTTTGAGGGGTTCAAAATAGAAATCAACATGTTAAACACCGGTCTATTCTCTCTGAGAAGTCAAGAAGACAAGGGGTTGCACTATATTGATCAAAGTTGCATTAACAAGTTGAACACCCCCACCGGAGCAAATTTTGTAATATCGGTTATGCACCATTCTTATGATTGGTATATTGATGCGCAAAAAGAACAGTTAGAGCAGGCTTTGTTATGTAAAAGCTCTTTGATTTTCTTGGGGCATGAGCATAGAATTGCAACAAGACAAAATTCTCGAAATGAGCAATCCGCGGTTATTCATGCCGGAGGCTCTTTGTGCAATGATGAAGACTGGACTCAAAGTACGTATGAGTATGGTGTTTTAGATACTGACACATATGCTTATACAATTTACCCCCACAAGTGGGATTCTCAAGCAGCGCAATACAATAATGACTCTCCTATAGTACACACCCTCCCTCACAAGCCTTCCGTCGAAAAGAAGTTGACAGTACGCGATGAATATAAAAACAATCTGTTAAGCGATCCATTACGTAGTTTATCTGCCAATTTTACAGATTATTTTGTATTCCCACGAATCGAAACAGAAACATATGGAAATTCACTCAACAAAGAATTCCTTAGTATCGAGCCTTTTATTGAAGAATTGTATTCACAAAAAAGAGTGTTGATTACTGGTGCAAATGGATGCGGTAAAACATCGCTTCTTAAAGCATTGTTCTTAAAGTTGTCGGAAGACAAATGTGTAATATATTGTGATATAGATACAATAAAAAACAAGGAAAGCCGTAAAATCGTTAAATCCAATTTTGAAGAAATATATGGAGACGATAAAGAGTCCTTGGTTCGATATAATCAATTACCTCCCGAAAATCGAGTGCTAATTATCGATGATATTGATCAAATAAAGCCTCGTGATTTTGACCGCTATATTTCCAGTCTGACTGGAGAATTTGGCTTGATGATTTTCGCAACCAAAAAGGTAATCGACCTCGATATGTTAGAGCGAATGAAAACCGCGCTGAAAACCGAAACTGCTATTGCGAAGTATAAAATTGCACCCTTCTTTTCCGATAAAAGAAAGGAACTTGTAGAGAAAGTTGTTTTGATAAAGCAGAAAAAAGATTCTTCGCTTGAGGTACATGACCTAACTGAAAAATTATGCGAAACTATCAAGTTGCAAAAAAAGTTTATTTCGCTGACCCCGGATTTTATTATTGATTTCGTTGATTATTACTGTAGTAATATTGGTAACATATCGAATAGCGATTCTACTGTTTTCAGCAAGGTGTTTGAGGCCAATATTACCTCTATTCTTTCTCCATATAAAACAGGAGTTTTGACAATCGATAAAATATATAGATTGTTATCGATGGTTGCTCATTATGTTCATTTCAATAAAAAATATCCGATAACAGAAGAAGAAATATTGGGTATCATTAGCACATATAACAAAAAGAACGATGACGAGCTCAAACCTTCTTTGTTCCTTCACATTATTCAATCGTGCAAAATTTTAACTGAAAGCGAAAACGGCTATAAATTTACCAATAAAAATCAATTGGCTTATTTTGTAGCAAGAGAGGTAAACTTCTTATACAACAAAACTGGTAACGAGGGAAATTTGAAATATCTGTTGGAAAACGCATGTTTCGGTATCAACGCAGATATATTAATGTTCATATCGTATATTACCGACAATCCTCGTATACTGGGATTCCTGTTGTCTACTACTCAAGCACTAACTGCTGATTGGGAGGAGCTTAATTTCAACACAAACCTTCCCAAGTTTTTAGAACTGACTTCCACCCCTCCCATTCAATCTCCGCCTGCAGATGGCAAACGCGAAGCAGAGCAAAAAGAGGTAAGTGATGAAAAACAAGCGGACAGACAGCTCGCAACGGTGGATATTTACGACTATAATGAAGATGATGCATCAAAAACTATAAATCAAGTCATTCGTGCTCTGTCGTTGCTGATGATTATTTCAAAATGCTTACCAAGTTTTGAGCATAACATGGATGCCGAAATGAAGAGAAATTTTGTAAACGAAATATATCAACTCCCAAACAAAATTTATAATGTTTGGGCTAAAGAAACAGAACGTGATTATAATCAAATAATCGAGGAACTAAAAAAAGAAGGACCTGTTGAGTACGAGGAACGTAGAAAACCTGGAGAACTAAGTAGACTTCAAATTGAATTCCAATATGTTGCTATGGCTTTACTGCTGGATATTTACAATATGTCTGCTGCATATGCAACGAGAGATAATTCATTCAGATTACTTCACAAGTTCAATTATGGTACCGAAGAAACCTATCAAATTCAGCATTTAATGATGCTTGAAAAACAGAAAATGGCTGAAGATTTTGTGCCAGAAGCGATTTCCATGTATCAATCAAGCGAAAAACAACTAAAAAAAGTACTCACAAAATTCGTTGTAAGACACGCTATGATATATATGGATGCACTGGATTTCAAGAAACGAGATCAGTTAAATAGCTCCTTTTTTCCAAAACATCAAGAGCAGCAAAGTTTATTGGCAAAAAGGGTTAAAGAAGGCGACCACAATGAATAACAAAAACGCAGTTGCATCATCATCAACGGTGCAATTGCGTTTTTTATTAAAAGTCTATTGGTTTAAGAATGCTAAATGTCATTCTGTCGGTATGATAACATATATCAATATAGCCTAACGCATTTAGCATGTCACATAATTCTACCACTTGGGCCTCGGTTCTATAGTATATTGAGTCCTCTTTTATAAGATTTTGTAATGTACAATACCCATCATTTATAGAAATTGATTTTATTTCTTGATATACATGGTATAGAATATTACGATAATCTCCAATAATATAACCATCCAGTTGCTTTTTTAACCATTCGATTTTTGCTATCTTTTGATCTTCTGACAATGGTTTCATGTTTATCAACCCCTTTCTTATAAATAATGTTTTCAATATTATAATATATTAAACAAGACAGAGCAAAATACATATTAATGCCAGTTTTGATAGCTTGTAACTTACTGCTGTATATGCAAAATAGCGAAATTACAAATGCTTCATATCCTTTAATAGATATACTAAGACCCCCATAATGCTAATCTCATCTCGAACAATAGGTGCATAGTTTTCATTTTCTGCAAGGAGGACGATTTTTTTATTTTTACGGTCAACGGTATATCTCTTCAATGTAGCACTATCATTGTCCACAAGTGCAGCAATGACCTGTCCTTCGTCTGCGTAATTTTGCTGACGGAGTACTACAAGGTCTCCATCAGCGATACCGATATTGATCATGGAATTGCCCTTTGCTTTAAGAATAAAGAACTTTCCTTGTCCTACGAGGGAAGATGGTAGCGAGATACTGTCGCCGTATTCCTGCTCTGCATATACGGGTTCACCGCACGTGATTTGACCAGAGATATCAACACACTCTCTGGATTGTACTGCCTCAATACGCGGAGTAATAATATGTCTTCCGTCATAAGTAAGTTCATCAGACTCAGTCATACGATGTAAGTATTTATGAACCACACCGTCACTTAAACGCAAACTCTTTGCGATGGTAGAAATAGTAGGGGTGTAACCATTGTTTGCATAATAACTATCCACAAAATTAATGATTCTTTCCTTTGTCTCCTCACTTAAATATCTCATGCAACATCCACTCCCTCCTATCGTGAATTATTTTTCATGATTGGATTATATCATATTTTCTATACTTTGTCAATTGGTCAGTGCAACTTTTAAAGAAACAAGTTTTTTATCACAATTTTTCTTATTTTTTCACAGTTGTGAAAACAATTATGCGAGCATAATTGAAGACTTCGTTTGATACTGCATATAAAATATAGACTCTGCCGTTTCTGACATAAGCAGAGTAAAAAATCAGGACAATTCTAAAAATGAACTGCCCTAATTTATGATGCTATTCAATTGATCTTCCAGTATCCGCCTCTGCCGGAACCTACACGGGTTAATACGCCGTCTTCTTTGTGTTTCCGGAGTATTTTCATGATCTTCTTTTCTGTATAGTACATTTTATCGCACAGCTCGCAGATCGTGATGGATGGGTTCTCACGGATGTAGTCCAGTACCTGACCGTATTCCGGATGCTCCATCTCCCACAATATGCTGTTCATGTCCTCTGCGCTCATTTGTCCTGTCCTCGTTTCGCTGTCATTCTTCGCTGTTTTTGAATCGGATCACCGGCACCTGTTTGGTATGCGGCCCATTGCCTTTTTTCATGCGCTGCAGGCAGAAGACCATATCCCCGGTGCGCTCAAAATATCCCTCATGCCTGCTCCAGCTCAGTCCGCATTTGCAGTGCTGCAGGCCGTTGAACTGGCATTTCATTTTCCGTCCGCAGTTCGGACAGACCTTATTGCTCTTGCCCATGTGTTTTCCCTCCATGGTTTTCCAATATAGTATACCATACAATTATGAATATTTCGATCAAAAAACAGCGGTAGAATCAATCCACCGCTGTTTTCTTCCGTCAATATACCGTCTCCCACAAAAACTCCGCCATCACTTCCGTGAGCGTCACCAGTTTCACCGCAAGCATCGGAATTCCGTAAGGACTGATGAGAAACGCAATCCCCAGCATCACGATCCCCTGCGGTACAGATACCCAGATCATACCGAGGATGGACAGCACAACCAGAATCCCGCTGACAAGTCCGAAGATCCACTCCGTCATACACATCAGTCCGGAACAGAGCCAAAATGTCAGCTTCAGCACCAGCACCACGGGCAGAAACAGAATCCGAAACGGCAGCATTACGATAAATTTCAGCATAATATGCACCTCCAAATCTTTTCTGGCTACAGCATACCACATTTTCCGGTACTCTGCAAGGATGTCGCATCCCATTTTCACAGTGCCGAAAGCTTCCCCAATATCTCATTCGCCGCTTGCCACAGGTGTTCCTGATTCTGGAGTATATCTCCCATATCCTCCCCATACAATCGCCCCGTTTGGTTTGCTCTCTTGGCAATCTGGTTCAGATTGTTGCTGCACCGGCGCAGGAGGGAGATCATTTCTTTCAGTTCCGGCAGATCCAGCTTCAGTATGTATCCGTCAATCGCCATTTTCCGCAGGTAGGCTTCCATGTTGGATGTACCTACCTGCATCATTTTTTCTTCGATCAGCGCCTTTTCCTCCGGTGTCACCCGGAAGCGGATGCGGATGTTCCGTTTGCGGTTCGCCATATCACAGCTCCGGCCCTTTAGATTTCGGCTTTTTGGTGGCAGATGTTGTTTTCGGTTTCGGCTCGTTCAGCCTGTCCGCAGTAAGTTTTTCCATAATGGACGGCTTCTTTTCTGTTTCTTCCCGGAACCGGCTGACAAACAGATTAGTCAGTCCGGAGTGACACTGATCCACTACATATCGCAGTCGGTTCTCTTCATCGGCAACGGGGATCGTATCCGCCCATGCCTTGTTGGCGTCGGAAATCCGCACGTCCCAGCTTTTCTGCTGTACCGTAGCTGCAAGTACATACTGGATTCGCTCCACCGGGAACTGTGCTGTAACCAGTTTTTCTGCAAACTGGGTATTCAGCCGCCAGTCATAGTAGTTTTCGTTGATGGCTTTTTCGATGGCCTCC
>JAFZET010000053.1 GCA_017560565.1 Clostridia bacterium
CAATGGTGTCTTCCTTGCCGAATACGTTCTTGCACTGGATGTCCAGCTTGGGACCGTAGAAAGCGGCTTCATCGATACCGATGGCATATTTTACGCCCAGATCGTCCAGGATCTCTGCCATAACAGCCTGTGCTTCATCCCACTGTTCGGGAGTACCTTCGTACTTGGCGGTGTTATTGGGATCCCACTGGGAGAAACGGAAGGTACAGTCTTCCAGCAGACCCAGGGTTTCCAGACAGTACTTGGCCAGATCCAGACAGCCCTTGAATTCTTCCTTCAGCTGATCGGGACGGAGTACCAGGTGACCTTCGGAGATGGTGAACTGACGGACACGGATCAGACCGTGCATTTCGCCGGAATCTTCGTTGCGGAACAGGGTGGAGGTTTCACCCAGACGCATGGGCAG
This sequence comes from Clostridia bacterium, assembly GCA_017560565.1. Classification (GTDB taxonomy): domain Bacteria; phylum Bacillota; class Clostridia; order Oscillospirales; family CAG-272; genus UMGS1696. The sequence goes on from JAFZET010000053.1 coordinate 407, forward strand.
GTCACGGTAGGAACGCTTCTTGTTCAGATATACCTGGTACTGGAAAGGGCAGGTCATGGGACGGAGCGCAAAACATTCGGCTTCTTCATCATCGGGATCGCCAAGAATGAACATACCATCACGGTAGTGATCCCAGTGACCGGAGATCTTGTAAAGTTCTCTCTTGGCCATCAGCGGGGTCTTGGTGCGTACATAACCCCGGCGGGCTTCTTCGTCTTCGATCCATCTCTGCAGGGTGTTCATGATGTGTACGCCCTTGGGCATGATGATGGGCAGACCCTGACCGATGGTATCCACGGTGGTGAAGATTTCCAGTTCCCGACCCAGCTTGTTGTGGTCGCGCTTGCGGGCTTCTTCCAGCGCTTCCAGATGGGCGGTCAGCTGTTCCTTCTTGGGGAAAGCGGTACCGTATACGCGCTGCAGCATCTTGTTGGCAGAGTCACCCCTCCAGTATGCGCCGGTGCACTGGGTCAGCTTGAAAGCCTTGATGGCGCCGGTGGTGAACAGATGGGGACCTGCGCACAGGTCAACGAAATCGCCCATTCTGTAGAAGGAGATTTCTTCCCCTTCGGGCAGTTCTTCAATCAGCTGTACCTTGTAGGGTTCGTTCCGTTCCTGCATGAAAGCGATGGCTTCCGCACGGGGCAGAGTGAACCGTTCCAGCTTGGCGTTTTCCTTGATGATCTTCTTCATTTCGCCTTCCAGCTTTTCCAGCACTTCGGCGGTAAAGGTCACTTCGGAGTCAAAGTCATAATAGAATCCGTCGTCGATGGCAGGACCGATGGTCAGCTTGGCTTCGGGGTACAGTCTCTTGACAGCCTGTGCCAGCACATGGGAAGCGGTGTGACGGAATACGTGTGCCCCTTCCTTGTCTTCAAAGGTGTACAGAACAACGGCGGCGTCTGCGTCGATCACGTGGGTCAGATCCACCATCTTGCCGTCCACGGAGCAGGCGATGACTTCACGGGAAATCAGTTCCGCTTCTCTGGCGGCATCGTACACGGAGAGGGGTGCTTCAAAAGAAAGCTGTTTGTTCGGAAACGATACGGTAAACATGATCGAATCCTCCTTGATAGAAATGATTCCGCATATCTGTGGATGAAAAAAACACCCGCAGACAGCCGGACGACCCACCGGAGATTCCGATGTGCCGAACTGCCAGGGGTGCAGACGGAAAGTCCGCACGGTTCCACCCGAGCTTTCACTTCATTTTATAATACATAAGCCGTTTTCTTCGGCAGGGTGGTACCTTTTCCCATGGGTGAGGATCGTTTCAGCGCAGATCCCTCTCTGGACACACACGGACGGAAAAGACTTGTCCCATGCTCTATAGTATAGCACAGCCGGATTTCTTTGTCAAGTGGAGACAATGACCGGATTTTTCCGGCTGCTGGGGGAAAATGGTGGAAAAATCCACGGAAACGGGAACTTTTCCGTAAAAAGAGCGTCTAATATCGCAGAAAGAACGGAAAGTGGAGGTTTTTCCCATGAAGAAGCTGTTTGGGTTTGTTTTGGTTTTTTCGACACTGTGGATACTGTCCGGCTGCAGTGAGGATGTGCCGGAGGAAACCATCCCCATCGATCTGCAGACCATGGCTCCGGAAACGGAAGCACCGGAATCCATACCGGAACAGACGGAAACGGAAGAACCCGCCGCATCTGTTCTGCTGCCTGCCGGGGAAGACAGTCCTGCTCCTCCTGTTGCGGAAGCGGATGCGGTGATCTATACGGAGCCGTCCTTTGCACCGATGGAAATTTTACTGACGGATTTCGGAGATATGGTGCCGGATCCGGAAGGGTACTATTATTTCCAGAAGGATGAAACCATTGAGATCGAATACAGCTGCGGCATTGCCATGGAAATGCCTGTGTCCTGGGAATTCGGCGGCACAACCGCACTGGATATTCCCCGCCGGGATGCCGGTATCTATTCCACCAAGCGGATGGAATACTATAACTGTATGTACCGGGATACGGAATCGCAGGCACAGTATGCCGAAAAAACAACGGCGTCCGGTCTGTCATACCGGTACTGGGAAACCTCCGGCGGGACTCTGGAAGGATTGGACGTTGTCTGGCATCACTGTGAGTTTCCGGTGAAGGCGGGTGATACATTTTATTTTCACATCTATTTCCTGACCTTCTCGGACGATCCGGAGGAGTATTTTGAAATGCACATCCAGCCTATCCTGGACAGTATGGAAATAACATTGTACCAGTGACAGGACGGATACGAAAGGAGAATGCCCATGAATCGTAAAATCTCTCCCACATTTTATGCGGTATGCGCCGTGATACTTGCCTGTCTGACAGGGATGCTCTTCGGCTCCTGCAGTCTCGGGAATTCCTGCACGGTTGTGATGACGGAAACCAATGCAGCAGCCGATCCGGTGACGCTGACCATCGGATGGAACGGGACTTCGTACAGTGATCTTTCGTTTTCCATCAATGGCACGGCTTATGATCTGGTGGATTTTCCAACAGCGGAAGATCCCGTATACCGGCTGGAGGCAGAAAACGATGGTATGGCAGAGGTATTCCTGCAGCTGGCTTATGATGATGGAGATGTGTGTGTGCTGCACATGATCCCGGAGGAGGGGAGGGAACTGGTCTTTGCCTGTG
>JAFZET010000054.1 GCA_017560565.1 Clostridia bacterium
ATCTGGTGGGAGTTTCCTTCGGAAATCCCCGGAGTTTCCTTCGCAAACATCTGGTGGGAGTTTCCTTCGGAAATCCCCGGAGTTTCCTTCGCAAACATCTGGTGGGAGTTTCCTTCGGATCTCTTCGCTGGGGCTGAACCATGTATCCATGACGCCGTGGGCATATTCCAGTACAGAACTTGCCACCGTCACGCCGTCCCGAAGCCGCACCAGAATCGCACGACCGGACAGAGTACCGTAGTCCAGTCCGATGACATACTGTTCTCCCATGGCACACCCTCCTTCGCATGGCGATAAATACGCATAATGATACAATATAATTATACAACAGACCTGTGTCTATGTCAAGGAAGGACAACCGAAAATTTCCACGGCAGATTCTGTCGGATGATGGTGATTGTGCCGGAAAACACTGGGGATTCCGACAACACCGCTTTCTGTACAAAAAACCTGCGCTCCTTTGCGGATGACGCAGGTTCTGTTGTTATGGGTTATTCACAGAAAAACGGAGTCAGTTCTTTCCACGGACGTCTGAAAGCGGCTTCAAACAGGCTGTAGTGATGCAGCAGCATTTCTTCCGCCGTGAATGCGTACCGTCCCCAGGGATCGATCATACCCTGATTGCATTCGTAGGAGCAGGACACTGCACCGCAGACATGGTGAAGAGCCGTGGTCAGGTTGAAGGACGGCGGCGGAAAGGATTCCGGTTTGTCCGGCACAGGATCCACCCGGTTCGGCAGACCTCTTGCTTCCGCCAGTGCCGCAGTTTCTTCTGCCAGAAGCCGGATAGCCTTATGGATGTAGTCCGGCACATAGCTGGTCTGGAGGAGGCAGTTGGGCACATTGGAGCCGCCGTGGAGTGCCAGAATTGCTTCCGGACATTCGTCCTTTGCCAGCCTCAGAATGGCTTTGGTTTCTTCCGCCATGGGACAGAACTGGTCATCGTGCATCAGGTTCACACCGTCATCGTTGTAGTATGCCCCCAGAAAATCCACAGCATCCTTCAGCGGGTGTACCGTTTTGCAGTCCGGCCATTCGCACAGAGTTCCGTCTTTCCATGTACCCTGTCCGTGGTAGCGCATGAACTGGTGGGTTTCTCCCAGCATGGAGTCCGGTTCACAGCGCATCCGCCCGTCCATGTTGTGTATCGGCACAATCACCAGACGGCAGCCGCATTCCTCATACGCCGCAAGCAGGGACGGCACTTTCTCTCCGCGCAGATCCCGGCCGGTTTCCAGCAGGGAAAACAGGTTCATCAGCGCCATAACCCCTTCCAGCTCCTGCGCATGGGTGGCACCGATCAGCATGATGGTGGGTTTTCTGCCTTCTCTGTCAGCATAATACTTCGGATTCCGGGCACCGCAGGCGGAGTTGTAGTTGGCCGTCCCCCGGTAATCCTGTTTTTCCCCATAGGTTGCATAGGGAATATCATACCCTCCGGCAGATTTGCAGAGATGGTGCACCTGTCCCTTTTTCAGGCTGTGCAGCATATCCCAAACCTGTTGGGGTTTCGTTCTCCAAAACGGGTATACAGTATCGGTATTGTACATATACGCCTCCGTTATTCGCAGAAAAACGGCACCAGTCCCCGCCACGGTCTTTTGAACATGGCTTCAAACAGGCAGTAGTGATGGATCAGGATCTCCTCCGCCGTGAACTGGTTTTTATCAGCCAGCCCTTCGTTGGATTCATACGTGGACGAGATCGCACCGCATACATGGTGGAAAGCAGTGGTCAGATTGAAGGACGGCGGCGGGAAAGCTTCCAGTTTGGTTCTCTCCGGCACAACATGGGACTTCAGTCCGTTTTCCGTCTGCAGGCTTGCCACGGCTTCCGCAAGCAGATACACGCCTTTGTGGATATAATCCGGCACATAGTCAGGCTGGAGCAGCATATTGGTACTGTTGGAACCGCCGTGGAGACCGATGATGCATTCCGGTGCCTCGTCCTTTGCCAGCTTCAGGATGGCTCTGGTTTCTTCCGCCATGGGACAGAACTGGTCGTCATGCATCAGGTTCACGCCGTCATCGTTGTAGTACGCTCCCAGGAAATCCACGGCATCCTTCAGAGGGTGTACCGTCTTGCAGTCCGGCCAGCCGCAGAGGGTTCCGTCCTTCCAGGTTCCCTGTCCGTGATACCGGAGAGATTCCGGCGGCTCTTCCAGCATGGAGTCCGGTTCGCAGCGCACACGACCGTCCATGTTGTAAATCGGCACGATCACCAGTCGGCAGCCGCATTCTTCGTAAGCTTTCACCAGAGACGGTACTTCTATCCCCCGCAGATCCCGTCCGGTTTCCAGCAGGGAGAACAGGTTCATAAGCCCCGCAACCCCTTCCAGTTCCTGAGCATGGGTGGCCCCCACAATCATCAGCGTGGGACGTGTTCCTTCTCTGTGGGCATAATACTTGGGATTTCTCGCACCGCAGGCAGAGTTATAGTTTGCCGTTCCCTTGTAGTCCTGTTTTTCCCCGTAGGTCACATAGGGAATCTCATGCCCCCCGGCGGATGTACACAGGGTATGTACCTGCCCTTTTTTCAGGCTGTGCAGCATTTCCCACACCTGCTCCGGTTTTGTTTTCCAGAAGGGGTATACCAAATCGGTGTTGAACATAATGTTACTCCTTTCACCGTAAAAAGACAGGGCAGACCGCCCGGATGGTTCTTTGAAAACCCTCTGTGGCAATCCACCCTGTATGTGTATGTATCGATTTTATTTTCCGAAGAATGCGTTGATTTCGTCTACAAGCTTCTGCTGCTTGGACAGGTTGGATTCGTAGTAAGAAGAGAAGTTGCCGCCCTGTGCCAGTACGTTATCCACACTGCGCTGGAAGCCGCTGCCGCCGCCGTAGATGTAGGAGAAGGACAGCACACGGTTTTCAAACAGGATCTCCAGCATCAGACGGGAATCTTCATCGTTTACATAACGACTCCGCAGTGCCATGCCGTAGTAGGTGGGAACGATGTTCTTGTAGCCCTCGGCCGCCATGGCTTCGGTGATCACACCGGTACGATCCAGGTCAGAGTTGGAAACGGGAATGATACCGGGTACTTCACAGCAGGCACCGATGAAGTGATCCTGGGCTTCGTTCAGCTTGGGCATGGGCAGGATACCGTAGTTGGTATCGGTGTCGATCAGACCGGTCAGCAGATGACCGATAGCACCGTAGGTCAGCAGAACCGTACCGTTGGAAAACCAGGTGTTGGAGGAGTCTTCGTTATAACGACCGGAGTGCTTGTTGGAATACACGGTACCAACCTGGTCGCCAACCAGCCATGCGCACATTTTGTCCATGAAATCCACGGTGACTTCGTTGTACACATCAATGTTCAGCGTCTTGCCGTCGTCGCTCTTGCCGTATGCTTCAAAGCCGAAGTTTTCCAGCAGGCAGTAGGGTACGGTCATCGCATAGCCGTAGATATCGCCATAGTCTCTGGTGCCGTCACCGTTGGTATCTTCGTATACATCCTTGGTCATGGAGATCACGTTGTCCAGGGTCCAGCGGTCTTCCTTTACCATGGTATAGGGAGATTCCAGACCGAAGTCATTGAACAGATCGATGTTGAAGAACATGGTTCTGGTGGACCAGAAGCCGTAGTAGGACATATAGTTGGAGATCAGGTACATTTTCCCGTTCAGAGTCAGGGATTCGGTGGTGTAAGCGGGCCACCAGGGCTTTTCAAAGTTCAGATGGGGCACATCGTACAGGTTATGGAACAGCCCTTCCAGAGACAGGGTACCGGCGGTACAGTCATGGATAGTGCCAAGGTCGAATGCATCATCCCCGGACAGGATCAGGGTACGCACTTCGTCCCCCTTGGTCCAGTCGGAATGCACCAGCTGTTCCAGCTTTACATTGAATCGTTCCATAACATTGGCGTTGGCATCGAACACCGCATCGTTGATGGCTTCCCCGTTGGATTCGGTTACATGGACAAACCGGATATACTCGTTGTCGCACAGGATCCGGAAGGTGTATCCGTCATAATCCTTCTCCGGCAGGTCGTCGGACAGCTCGGTTTCGGCGGCATCTTCAACGGCTGCAGGGGTGGTTTCCGCTGTATCTGCGGTGGTTTCGTTTTCTGCCACTCCGCCGCAGCCGGCAAATACAGAAGCAGTCATCAGCAGTGCCAGCAGAAGGCTCAGTTTCTTTTTCATATTCTTCATTTCCTCTTTCCTCTTTCCTGTTTTTGTTGTATCGGCATCAGTCAAAATAACCGTACATTTTCTTGATGGATTCGTTCAGCTTGGATTCGATCTTCTGGTACTGGGATGCAATGTCCGTACTCTTGGCATACAGAGTCTTCCGGAACAGGTAGGGCAGGTTCTGCAGGTCTTCCCCGAACTGGAAGGAGAATTCAAACTGCCGTCCTTCCATGATCAGATCCACGATTTCAGCCACCACAGGGTCGGAAGAATACCGGCTCTTGAGGGCGGTGTCATAATAGGCGGGGAATACACTGCGCCAGGATTCCGCAGACAGAGCTTCGAAAATGATCCCCACAAATTCCAGGTCGTCCGCAGTTACCGGCACGGAGAATACAGAGAACTGGTCCCATGCATTGGTCAGGTATTCGGTCTGGCTTTCGTCAAACTTGGGCATGGGCAGGATGCCGTAGGTATCTTCCATATCTTTCAGGGATTCGGTGGTTTCCCCGAAGTACATCTGGGTCATCATAATCTTGCCGTTGCAGAAATCCACGGGAATCTGACGCCAGCCGGGCGCACCCAGATATACGCCGTCACCGGCAGTATGCAGGGCAATGGTCTTTTCCAGGGCGGAAACGGTCTTTTCGCAGAAGAAATCCACGGAGTAGGTACCGTCGTTGTTGATGGTGGCTACGGGCAGATCCAGTGCGGCCAGCCATACGTCCGAGGTGGTACAGTTGGGGTACATGGAGTAACCGTGTACGTCATCGCCGTCATGCTTGCCGTTGCCGTTGGTATCCACCCACAGATCCTTTACGATTTCGGTAAAGGTATCCAGCGTCCATTTGCCGTCAAATACAATCTTGTACAGGTCTTCCGGGGCATATCCGTAGTCCGTGGACAGCTTGTAGTTCACAAAGATCGCATACGTATACTGAAGAGAGCTGATGGAAAGGTCACTGTTGATGGCGAACAGCTTGCCGTTGATAGTGGAGGGTTCGTTAGCCAGCTTGTTGTGCCAGGGCTTTTCCTGATCCACATAAGGGATATCGTTCCAGTTCAGTGCGGCACCGGCAGCGATCGGCACATAAGCCTTGTAGTCCACATAACCGGCAATGGTAAAGGCGGCGTCACCGGACATGGCGGCTTCCTTCATAATATCTTCCGGGAATTCGTTGACCAGCGCACCGATCTTGGTATTGAACCGTTCTTCAATTTCCACATTTCTGTGGAATACGGCATCATTGCAGGCCTCGCCTGTCAGTTCTTCCGAATAGATCTCATACTGCTTCACCTGCTGGTTGCAGATGACGTATTCTCTGCCGCCGAAATCCTTTTCCGGCAGACCGTCGGGGTAGTTGTCTCTGGTGGTTTCCGGTACTTCCGTTTCGGTCTGAACCTGTTCCGCCGCATCCCCTGCTGCAGGCTGTGTTTCCGTTGACTCGGTACTGCCGCAGGATGCCAGTACAGACAGCAGCATCAGCACGGTCAGAAGACTCGAAGTAAATCTACGCATGGCTGTTC
>JAFZET010000055.1 GCA_017560565.1 Clostridia bacterium
ACATGGGCGGCAGCTCCTATATTTACGATAACATTCTCTATTTCACCGAGCAAAAATATCTGAAATACACCAGATTTGACACGGGCGAAACTGCCGTCCTCTGCCATGATCCGTTGTGTAGACATGACAGCGAAGATTGCATCGCATACCTGCCGAATGGTTACTTCTATCACCTTGTGGTGGACGAAGCCGCCTCAAAGAACGGCGTTATGCTATATGTGTTCTACAGTTACTTCAAGGATACCACCGATTTTGAGCAGGTTCACGGAATCGCACGAATTGATTTTGCTAAGGGTAATCGGGAAATGTTTGCAAATGACCTTGATTGCTCGGCCATCAACCAAATCAGCATTGTGGGAGACAAGTTTTATTTTATCGCAACGAGTACCGATGATTATTATTACAAAATCTTTTCTCTTGATAAAAACGGACGGAATCTGACACAACTTACAGAGACAGCGGAGGTCAATTACCTGCTTTGCGCTATCGAAGACGGTTATTTCTACTATTCCGATGATTTCGGCAACATCTACCGCGCAACCGATTTCACAACGCAGGAATTACTGCACACTTCAAAGCACCACTATGGATTCTACATCCACGGCGGGTATCTGTATTATGCGGACAATGAGGTGTATGAGCTGAACGAAAATCCAGACCTGTTGGCTTACGATTATCAGACTGGCAAATGGGGTTCCTATCGTTGGCCGACAAGAAGCTACACCTATTACCGCATTCCGCTTGATGATGTGTCTGCGGAACCGGAGGTGGTAGTAGACGGTGCGCTCGGAACCCAGCAAATGCTGTTCACCGAAACTCATCTGTATGCAATTTCGGTGGCGCACAAATATCTCGGCATGTACACCGTATATGATCCGGAACTGAAGATGGAGATTCCCGAATATGTGGCTGTGCGTACAGACGGTGTGCTCAGAATTGACCTCGATATGTTGGAAGTCGAAAAGATTGCCGTTGAGGATGATTGGGAAATTTATGGTATCATTTCGGCTGATGATGAACAAATTGTTTTCCGCGGTATCCATCAGCGATCAAATCTTGTAAATCAAACGAATCCTGGGACAAAGAATGTTATTTACACTCTGAAGGATCAGTCCTATACCGTTATGACGGAGAATTGAGACAGTGATACGATTGACGATACTGTTGTGAGAGGAAGTATGGGCTAAGGCAAAAATCAATAGTGTGAGCAATCCATATCATAAGGAAGAAGCACAGAACTCATTTTGAATTCTGTGCTTCTTTTTTTGCTCTTCACTGGTCCGTTTGGATAAGATCTCTATATCGATGCCTTACTCTGGATGCAATTAATATTCCTACAGTCTATATGTACGGTGAAAGACCACCGGATGATGGGCCGGTGGTCTTTTCCTATTCGGTTTGCGTTGTATTATTTCTCCGATAAGGATATCACACATTTCTGTGCATCTTTTTGTTTTGGAAAAATACACGCAAATCCGATTGCCGAAAGTGTTGAATAGTAACCGAAGATGTGGTATAATGCGAACAACGGATCCGATTATACACATTGCGGAGGAAACTATTATGTTCATGGAAGAACGTCAGAAGCATATCTGCGACATCATTCGGCAGAACGGTAAAATCACCATTACGGAAATCACGGAAGCATTCGGAATCTCCGATGAATCTGCCAGACGGGATCTGCGTATACTGGAGCAGCAAGGGCAATGCAAGCGGACAAGGGGCGGAGCCATTGCTATGACACAGGTGAGTGTCCGCCCGGCACCAGACCGTCGTTTTGATGATATGCCGATATACCCTGCTTATGACAAAATCGCCGAAAAAGCCGCATCCCTCGTCCGTGAAAATGATATTCTCTATCTGACCGGGGGCTCCTTCGGCTATATCATTCTGCGGCACCTGCCAAGAGATATCCGATATACTATCGTAACCAATTCCGTAGATATCGGACAGAAACTGCGCTCCTTTGACAATACGGATGTATATCTGGCAGGGGGGAAAATGCGCCAGAGCGGATCTCTGGTTGACAGCCTGGCTGTGGAGTTTATCAGCCGGATGCATTTTGATCTTTGTTTTCTGACGGGTGCCGGACTGACAGCTTCTTTCGGTCTTTCCAATGGCACCGATGAAACGGCGGCTTTCCAGCGAGCAGTCCTGCGGAACAGCCGTGAAAAAATCCTGCTGATGCCCGGATGTAAAATCGGTACGGATTCCTTTATCAAGGTTTGTGACATAACAGAATTTGATACCATCATCACTGACTGGGACTGTCTGGATGAACATATCACTTCCCTGAAGGATATGGGTGTGGAAGTGGTCGTGGTGCGTGAAACAGCATGAAACAGGTACGACGTCAGACAAGGGAACAGTATCTGCGCAGCCGGATCCTGGACAGGTACATAAGCCTGCGGAAATTTGCCGCAGAAGCGGATATCCCCTACAGTTCGATGCTGACCATCCTGTCCCGTGGAATCGGCGGTGCATCCTTTGATACGATGATGAAGATCTGCTGTGTATTGGACATGGATCCGACAGAGCTGGAATATGTAGAGGAAAAATGATACAAAAAGAACGGCTCGTCAAAGCCGTTCTTCCGTTTTATGCAAACACAATGCCGTTCTGTTCCCGGACAGTTTCCAGAATCTCCATCTCCAGTGCAGAGGTTTCATGGTATTTGTTGTGTACATCTCCGCTGCGGATCAGTTCCGCAAAGGTACGCACCTGATAGATCATATTGTTCGGGACAGCAGGGAAGCGCAGGATCTCCGGATCTTTACCACGGAGCTTGATGGTGATTTCTTCCGGAACGGACAGCTTGCCGATGAGGATGGAGCCGTTTTCACCGGTAATAACGCTGGGGGTTACGGAATCCGTGATTTTGGAGTACACGATTTGCGCCTGGAAACCGTCATAGGGCAGGAAAATATTGCCCATACCTTCCATACCGTTGTGAAGGATAACAGAACTGCTCTGCACCGCATTGGGACGACCGAAGAGCATGGCACACACATGGACGGCGTACACACCGATATCCATGATGGCAGCATTTCCGTAAGCAGGATTGAAGGCATTGAGGATCTCGCCTGCCTTGAACTTATCATAACGGGAGGAATACTGACAGAACTCAAAGACGGCCCGGCGGAGGGTACCCAGCTTCGGCAGATTGTCCCGTACAGCCGTAATGGCGGGATCAAAGGCGGGACGCATGGCTTCCAGCAGGACACGGTCGTTCCGGTATGCCGCTTCCCGCATGGCATTCCATTCAGCACTGCAGGTAGCAATGGGCTTTTCGCACAGTACATGCTTACCGTGGTTCAGCGCATCGATGGTCTGCGGGGCATGACAGAAGTTGGGGGAAGCAATATATACTGCATCCAGATCGGAGGCAAGAAACGATTCCATATCCGTATACACCGCAGGGATCCCGTGCTTGGCCGCAAACGCATTGCCAGTTTCCTGTGTCCTGGAATACATTGCTGCCAGTGTGAAGTCTCCCGTGGCCTGTACAGCCTCACAAAGCCAGTCGCTCACAAAATTACTGCCGATTACGCCGATTTTCATAGCCATAAAGTCTGCTCCTGATAAAGTGTTTTTCTAAAGTATACCATAAAACGTTGTCAGAATCAAGTCTTGTTTTCCGCAGCGGATGAATCCTTGTCCCCTTTGTACTGCCGGATTCTGCATCGCAGTTCGGAAAGGGCTTCGGATAATCCGCCGGTTCTGTCGATAAGACCGCAGTCTACCGCCTGATACCCGTCGATCAGCGAACCGGTGTCTGTGGCAATCTCATCGGTTTTCATCAGCAGCTTACGGAAATCCTCTTCGCTGACACCGGAATGATCGGTGATAAAACGGATGATCCGATCCTGCATCCGCTGGAAATAATAGTAGGTCTGGGGTACGCCCACAACGGTGCCGCTCATCCGTACAGGGTGAATGGTCATGGTGGCAGAAGGAACAATAAACGAAACATCTGCCGATACCGCCAGCGGAACGCCGATGGAATGCCCGCCGCCCAGTACCAGAGAAACTGTGGGTTTGGTCATGCTGGCGATCATTTCCGCAAGAGCAAGACCTGCTTCCACATCGCCGCCCATGGTGTTCAGTACCAGCAGAAGTCCGTCAATTTCTTCACTCTCCTCAATGGAAACAAGCAGCGGGATGATGTGCTCGTATTTGGTTACTTTCTGTCCGTCTCCCAGCAGATAATGTCCTTCGATCTGACCGATGATGGTCAGACAATGGATGGTCTCTGAACCGGAGCGGGAAATCACGCCGCCGGTTTTCATCATATAGCTGAGATTATCCGCCTCTCTGGTATCGTCCGCAGATTTGTTGTCTGTGTGGGTTTCCGTTTCTTTCTGCAGTTCTTCTTTCATAAATACCTCCGGAATCTGTTTTTTCTTAGTATGACGGAAAGACAGAAAAATTATGCAAAGAAAAAAGGTCGGTAATCAGCCGACCTTGTATTTCATTGGATTCAGTTGCCGGAAACATCCAGTGCCTTGTAGTCTTCGATGGTTTTTGCCAGGGAAGTCAGGAACTTGTTTTCGTTCTTCTCCCAGTAGGAAGTAAAGGTGCCTTCGGAAGCAGCACCGTATACCGCATAGGTGAATACGGAACCGGTACCGATTGCCTTGTCAGCCATCATTATGAAGGGGGAACCGATGGTTTCATAAATCAGGTCAACCATCTGTGCGTCAATGGCGTCATCGGAATACTTGATCTTCAGTGCCGTTTCATACCATGCGGGAGTAACGGTACGGTATGCCTGTGCACACAGTGCTTCAATAGCCGCATAAGCCGCATCCAGCTTGTCGGAAGAGGCACTTACGGGAACCGCAACACCGCAGCCGTTGGCAGTCGCCGCAGAAGAGGTGTATTCTACGGTTTCATCCAGCTTGGGATAGGGAACAATACCGAAACCGAAGTTGGTGTTGCGCAGTTCATGAGAGGTAGACAGCTGACCCAGCAGGAACAGGGATTTTTCATCTTCAAAGGTGGCGATCTTATCCCCCTGTACAGCCATATTGTCGGTGTACAGCAGCTTGTAAAGGGTGTCCGCCCAGGTCAGGGACTGTTCGTTATAGATGTTCAGCACAGGGAAACCGTCGCTGTCCCGGGTGGAGTATTCGATGCCGGTGGACATGGACATATAGTTGGGAATCCCCCACTGTTCGTACCGGAAGCCCAGCAGGTCATTGGTATCATAGGCACCGTCACCGTTCAGGTCCGTGGCGATCTGCCGGCAGTATTCCATAAAGGTGTCCATGGTCCACGCACCGTCCATGACCTGTTCGTACAGTGCGTTTTCGTCCCCGAAATAATTGATAAAGAGTTCTTTATTGAAGAAAGTTGCGGAGGCGCCGAACAATGTGGTCAGGCAGATGTCCCCGGTCAGGAAATAGCGCTTGGAATTGTCCAGACTGCTTTCTTCCATCAGATCATTGTACCACCAGGGCTGATCCAGATCGATATAGGGCTTGGTCATCAGATCAAAGAAATACCCCTGAATGGACTGCTGGAACAGACGGGAATTCTCTTCAATGTAAATGTCAAAGTCGGATGCGCCGGACTGCAGCAGAGTCATCACTTCGGCAGGATAACTTTCCCATCCGTCAGAACCCTTAACCCAGTTGAACTTCACATTCAGCCGGTCTTCCACAGACAGGTTCCGGTTGTAAAGAGCATCCATGACTACATCTCCGGTCAGTTCCGCCGGTCCGTCATACTGGGCGGAGGTTTCATGACCGAAATAATAAATGTTCAGTGTGGTTCCCTCGAAATCCAGATCATCGGGCAGGGTGTCGGGTGTGGTTGCACGGGTCACTTCGGTTTCAGCAGGTTCTGTTTCGGTGCCGCTTACCGTTCCGGTTGTTTCTGTTTCGGCAGAAGCGCCGTTACCGCAGGCAGTCAGAACAGAAGAGGTCATCAGTGCACAGAGAAGCATTGCAAGAATACGTTTTTGCATGATACTTGATTTCCTTTCACAAAAATGGATAAAAACATACAGGGTTATTATAAAACAAAAATGTAAATAAAATTTAATAAAAAAGAAAATAAAATGTGGATATTCAAATTTTCTTGTTCCTGCATACAGGATCCCGGTCGTGAAATTCCCTGCGGAAGACCCGGAAATATGCCTTGACAGATACAGACGGAAATGTTATACTTTGTATATATCTTACTGCAAACAGGAGAACAATCATGACACTTCAGTTTATCAAGAAGCCGTTTCAGGCAGCCGGAATGGGTGCTCCCTCCGCACTGCCGGGGATTCCTGCAGGGTATGCCAATCCCAATCCGCCGAAGGTAAGAGTGGAAGAAGGGTTCCGGGAAGAAGAGGGAAACTGTGTCAACCAGGGACGTATCCATACCATCCTGCCGTATACCGACCTGGATGAATATGACAGAGATATTCAGACCCGGTACATGGACTGTGCCGTTCTGGAAAACGAATATCTGCGTGCAACCTTTGTGCTGGATCTGGGCGGGCGTCTGTGGTCCCTGTATTCCAAAACCGAGAACAGAGAACTGTTGTACGAAAATCCCGTGTACCAGCCCGCCAATCTGGCACTCCGCAACGCATGGTTCTCCGGCGGCGTGGAATGGAATATCGGCATGATCGGACACCATCCCTTCACCTGCAGCCCCATGTTTGCCAGAGAAGCCATGAACGAAAAAGGCGATCCTGTACTCGTAATGTATGAATATGAACGGAAGCGTGCCACTCCCTACTGCATCAAGGCAACGCTGGACGGGGATCTGCTGCTGGTGAATGTGACCATCGAAAATCCCAAGGACAAGCCCACATGGATGTACTGGTGGAGCAATATTGCCGTGGAAGAACTGGAAGGCAACCGGGTGATCGTTCCCGCAAACTCCTCCTATAAGTACGTGGGACAGGAAGACGGATATACCCTCGTGACCACCGAACCGGTACCTTACCAGAACAGACCGGATTCCGGGGAAGAATGGGACGTAACCTATCCCTCTGAACACTACAAAGCCTACGACTACTTCTTCCGCATCGATCCCGCACAGCGCAAGTGGATCGCC
>JAFZET010000007.1 GCA_017560565.1 Clostridia bacterium
GACCTGGTTGTACAGATCCCCGGGATTCAGAATGGTCATCAGGTCGAAGGTCACACACTCAAAGAGCTGTTCCACGATCCGGGCGGACTGTTCGTCTCTGGTATTCTTCAGGGTAATAACATCGTTCAGCACCACCGGCTTCAGCTCTTCCAGACCGTAGGCAGCCATAGCCTGCAGAAGCATACCGGTCATGGCACGGGTTTCTCCCTGTACAGTAACAGGCACAAAGGGCGTTGCGGTAGCCCAGGGCTGTGCATAGGAGATATACTTATCCTGGGTCTCAGCTCCCTTGGGCATGGGAAGCACACCGAAGTCGTAGTCAAAGTCACGATATCCGGCAATGTTGAAGGTACAGGGGTTACCGAAGAGGATCCGGCCGCTGGTCAGCAGTTTGCTGTAATCAAACTTGCCGCCGTCCATCCAGACCACACAGTCTTCCTGATAAAAATCCATCAGCGTCTGCATGGTATTCACCAGATTTTCATCGTCATACAGAATGTGCATCTTGTTGTCTTCCTGGCGGACGAAATGATGCCCTGCCCCCAGAACCAGTGCATCC
Source organism: Clostridia bacterium (assembly GCA_017560565.1). GTDB lineage: Bacteria > Bacillota > Clostridia > Oscillospirales > CAG-272 > UMGS1696. The sequence goes on from JAFZET010000007.1 coordinate 560, forward strand.
GTGGTCAGCACTTCATAGGCAAAGCCGAGACGGTCGTCGTCTGTCAGCGTTCCGTTGCCGTCCAGGTCGGAGGTAGCGGTACGGGCATCCTGCATCAGCAGATCCAGCGTCCACTTGCCTTCTTCAACCGTGGTATAGTAGTCCCGCAGACCCAGATCTTCTGCCATCTCCCGGTTGAACAGGATGACATATACGGAACCGTAATACTTGGGTGCGATCGGACCGGTGGGGAAATAGATACTGTCACCGATCTTCAGTGCTTCGTTGGCGGTCTGTTCCCAGCAGGGCTGGCTCAGGTCAATGTTTTCCACATAGTTCAGCGGATATACCATGTTGTTGGAGACCAGATGCAGACCGGTGCTGGCCATGTTTTCCCAGAGCACTTCCCAGGGAGCATCCCCGGCGGCAATGGCACTGCGCTTGTCTTCCTTACCGATGGAGCTGTCCACCACGTTTACGATTTTCACATTGTACCGATCCGAAAGCTGTTCGTCCCGCTGATATATGGCATCGTTAATAGGTTCGCCGGTCATTTCGCCTTCACACAGAATAATGGTGGTGGGCAGATCGGCGGAATTTTTTGCGATCATGCAAAGCTCCATCCCATCGTAGTCCACAGTAGGCAGAGATGCCAGATAAGAGGTTTCTTCGGTCTGTGCGGCAGTTTCCGTTACGGCTGCGGTATCGGCGGATTCCGTTTCAGCCGCAGTATTCCCGCAGGATGCAAACCCGGGAGCAAGCATCAGTGCGCAGAGCAGCAGAGAAAGTGTTTTCCTGTTCATGATGATTTCTTACCTTTCCACGTATACATTATTTATCAATAATGTTGTTCAGAATCGTTTCCAGTTCCCGTTCGTCGGCATAGCGTACATACCGGGCACCGGTGCCTTCCGTGATCACAGCGGTGGCGTCGTCACGGTAACGGATGCAGACCTCATCAGAGAGGATCCATTTTTCCAGATCCGGTTCCACGGCGTAGTATGCCGTCACCAGATCCCAGGAATTGCGCAGGAATTTTCCGTCCAGATAGTGGTAATATGCCTTGCGTACCGGATGGTTTTCCGGACAGGCTTCCAGTGTGGCACCGGTGATCACGTGCTCGCCCGCTTCAAAACCGCAGTAGATGATGGGTGCGGCGCACTTCTCCGTCATCAGCTGTGCGGCTTCCACATCACAGGCAATATTGTATTCCCCGTGGCTGAAATTCTCAAAATTTCCGCCCATGACGATAACTTCATCCACAGACTGAGCAATCAGCTCCTCCCCGGTCAGCGGAGAAATATCGTCTCCGCCGGAACGGAGCAGATCCTTCATATTGTTCAGGGGTCCCACAAACACCATGGTCACGTGCCGGTTTTCCGCCAGCAGACGGCGCAGCAGAGACAGAGCGGTTTCATACGCCGGTGCGGGATGGTCTGCCAGATACATTTCCGTTACGGGCAGTGTATATTTGGTCAGGTCAGCAAGAAATCCCTGTCTGTCGGTCTGTCCGATGGGTACCTGCACGCCGAAATGATCGTTGATGGCAGCAATCACATTTACACCGTACAGATCCGATGTACAGTGGGTCACGCCCAGCAGCTCGATCTTTCCGGCTTTGTGATAGGTATCCATAATGGCCAGTGCCCCGCAGTCGTCACAGTCGGGACCGATATCGGTATCAAATATAAATTTACGGATGTTTTCCATACTTCCCTCCGGATTTTGGTATATCTGGATGTATTATACACGATTCTCTCTCTCTTGGCAAGAACCTGACGGGAAATTCAGGATTTTTTCCCGCCTGTTCAAACGATACTGGAAAAATACAAACACCGCTTGAGTTCTCCACAGAATGCGGTTATTGACTTGCCGGATACCCAGGGGTATAATACAGTCAGAAAGTGCGCACGATCCGAATTTCGGAAAGGAAGAAATACTATGGAACTGAAAATCCCGGAAGTGATCCTAATAAAAAGACGGGAGAAAAATCTGACCCAGGAAGAGCTGGCAGCCGCTCTCGGTGTATCTGCCCAGGCAGTTTCCAACTGGGAACGAGGCGGATATCCGGATATCACTCTGCTGCCGAAAATTGCAGCTTTCTTTGAGATCACCGTGGATGAACTGATCGGCAGTGACGCAGCCACCAGAGAAGAGGATATCCGCAGCTTTACGGACAGATACCGGAGCGGTATCGAAAACGGAAAAGAGGGATGGATCCGGAAACTGGCTCTGGCAAAGGAATTCTGCCTGAAAGCAGCAGGAGCGTCCATCGGCTGCGGCAGAACGGACGAAGGCTTTGCCCTGCTGGAAAAAGCGTTTCCGCTGTATGAGCGGTGGCTGAAGATTCCAGAAGGTACAAGGATGGCAGCGGGCTGTCCGGCATTGTTTGGGGAAGCGAAAATCAACAAATGAAGCAATGATGACTGCAGTGTTTACATTTATCAGGCAGACGGCAGTAAGACCTGGACACCGTACCTGTGGCTGTTCTGGCAGCTGAAGGGGGATATTTACCATGGTTTGACGCAGTAAAAGAAGATCCCCGGTATCTTGCTCTGCTGGAACGGGCAAAGAAACTGGCTGAAGTGGAATGAGGAGAACGATCCTCCGGCAGATTTGACAGAATCCGTTTACCGTGTTATAATGAAGAAAACAATGCGGCAAAGGAAAAGCTTATGAAACTAACTGTTCTTCTGGAAAATACCGCTTCCTGTCCGGAGGTGGAAGCAGAACATGGTCTGAGCCTGTTTATCGAAACGGACTGCCATAAAATCCTGTTTGACATGGGGCAGAGCGATCTGTTTGCCCGGAATGCCGATGCGCTGGGAGTGGATCTGACCTCTGCGGATCTGGCGGTGCTGTCCCACGGACACTACGACCACGGCGGCGGACTGGCGCGGTTTCTGGAAGTCAACAGCCATGCGCCGGTGTATGTAAATCCCCATGTGTTTGAACCCCATTACAACGGGACGGAAAAATACATCGGTCTGGATACGGCACTTGCCGGGAATCCCAGACTGCGCACCGCACATAACGGACTGCAGATCGGGGAAGGACTGACCCTGTATACAGCAGACGGTCGGAAAAAACAGCATAGTCTGGGAGCATTCGGTCTGATGATGGAAAAAGACGGCGTGCTGATACCGGAGGATTTCCGGCATGAACAGTACCTGCTCATTGAAGAAGCTGGCAGGCGGATTCTGGTCAGCGGCTGTTCCCACAACGGAATACTGGACATTCTGGAATGGTTCGCACCGGATGTACTGCTTGGTGGATTCCATTTCACCAAGCTCTCCCCCGGCAAAGAACTGGCGGATGCCGCCGCTTTCCTGAACCGGTTTCCGACACAGTATTACACCTGCCACTGCACCGGCACGGAACAGTATGCATTCCTCAGAGAACGGATGGAGAACCTGCATTACATTGCCTGCGGAGACAGGATTACGATCTGAACAGAAAAAATGGCAGCCGCCCGAAGCCGGGAGACTGCCGTTTCTGTATATATGGTACATTCAGCATTTATGACCGGTGAGAACGGAAGCATCTCCGTCCAGTTCCCATGCAGGGTCAAACCGGATCTGCAGGCTGTCTGCCTCTGCCGTAAAGGTGAAAGTACAGCGGTGAGGACAGTTGAGATAGCGCATGGCGAAGGTGAGCTTCCCTTCTTCTGCTGTATAGGAAGCGGCGATGCGGCACCGTTCCGTATCCGGTGTAGACATCAGATCCACCAGCTTGGGCTTCAGCTTTTTTGCCCACAGGGTACTTTCGGCAAAATGACCGTTCCCTGCGGCAAGGGGATACTGATCCGTTCCGTTGGAGAACACCGCTTTCATTTCCCCGTTTTCTGCGTCGTACACAAAGTAAACACCTGTCCAGCCCATGGGGTTCTTGTCCAGCCGGTAGAAGGTATTTTCAAAGCCGGCGGTTTTTCTTTCGGAAGAAAGGGGACGGTACACAGGCAGAACCACTTCCGCTGTTTCGTCTTCATCGTACAGATGGTATACCAGTTCCATCAGTGCGTCGATTTCCCCCTGCATATCGCCCAGTTCCGTCTGTACGGCGATGACAATCTGTCTTTCCGGCAGAACAAAGCACAGCTGACCGAATGCACCGTCACCGCGGAAACCTTCACGGTAGTTGCACCAGAACTGATAGCCGTATCCGGCGCACCAGTCAGGCGTACCGTTGCAGGAGTTATCGGAGATGGGAGAGGTGGCTTCCTTTACCCATGCCTCGGAGAGGAGACGCTTGCCGTTCCATACGCCGCCGTGAAGATACAGCAGACCCAGCTTGATGATATCGTCACTGCATACATGAATGCCGCAGCCGCCTTCATTCTGACCGGAGGGAACCCGGTTCCAGCGGACATCGGAAATCCCCAGCGGCAGGAAGAGTTTACACGTCAGATAGTCCAGCAGTTTCATGCCGGAGAACTTTTCCACAATGCAGGACAGCAGGCATGTAGCACCGGTATTGTAGGCAAAATGCGTACCCGGCTCACAAACCACTTCCTGCGCCAGAAATGCCTTTACAGCATCCTCGGAGCGAATCATGTGATACATCACACAACTTTTGTGCCCGGTGTTCATGGACAATACGTGCTTCAGGCGCATTTTTGCCAGATTCTCGGAAACCGTCTCCGGCAGTTTATCCGGAAACAGATCCACGATCCTGTCTTCCACGGAAATCTTGCCCTCACCGCAGAGGAAACCGATAGCTGTGGAACAGAAACTCTTGGAGAGAGAATAGATCTCCCGTTTGTCGGTACAGCGGTACGGTGCGGGGGCAATCCGCAGAACCATTTTGTCGTGGTCGTAGATCTGGAAGGTATGGATCTCGTTCTTTCCCGGCTGGAATTTGTCAAAGAATTCCTGCAGTGCCTTTTTCGAGATCCGGGGATTTACATAAAAATCGGATTTTGTCATACTATGTCTCGTCCCTTTCCGATCAGAATTCCACATCGCCTTCAAACAGGCTTTCATCCACTTCCGCCAGAGAGAAGATGGACTTGGGACCCGGCTCACGCTTCAGCCACATACCGTCGGTGAAGTCGGGGATGGCAACCGGTGCGCTGCCCATGGAGATGGATTCTTCGGACAGGATCGCAACCGCCATCATGGTAGCGGAGTCGTATACATCGATGGGGGTCTGGATCTTTCTGCGCACGGCTTCCAGGAATGCACGCATCACCAGCCAGTCCATGCCGCCGTGACCGCCTGTGTATTCGGTAGCCTTGGTCTTCTTCCACAGAGGATGCTCGAATTCTTCCCAGTAATTGCTCATAGGTTCGTAAACCTCGCCCTGGGTACGTCCTTCGATATGGAGACCGCGCACATCTTCCATCCACAGCCCCTTTGTCCCCTGTACTCTGCCGCCGCGGGAATAGGGTCTGGGGGAGCTGGTGTCGTGGGTCAGAACGATGGTTTCACCATTGGAACAGCGGATGGAAGTGGTGATGATATCGCCCAGCTTGAAGTCTGCGTCTGCCAGGGGATGATCGGGACCGCACTTGTCGTTGATGTACTTTTTCAGTCCACGGGATTTGGTAGCCATAGCGTTCAGGCTCAGCAGGCGGTTGCCCCGGTTGATGTCCA
>JAFZET010000056.1 GCA_017560565.1 Clostridia bacterium
GAATTACAAAACAGGTACACAGCAAAAAAACGGCTTACAGCAGGGTATTTCCCACTGTAAGCCGTTCTTACGTTATGCACTTGTTTGGAAATTCTTAATTCATAATTCTTAATTCTTACTTCACTTTCTGGATTCCACGATATCGGTGAAGGCTGCTACCAGTTCGTCCAGCTTCTGCTGACCGGCAGATTCGTTCTTGGCGTAAGCGGAGGCGAAGTCAGCCTGTTTGGAGCCCAGAGGGGTCAGGAAGCAGTTGGCCAGCAGCATACCGCCCAGAATGTTGTTGTATGCCAGTGCGAAGGGAGAGGTGATGGAGTCGTGGATCAGGTCGATCATCATGGCGTCTTCAGAACCGTTTACGTACTTGATCTTCAGCGCTTCTTCATAGTAGGCGGGGATGATCGTTTTGCCGGCTTCTCTTGCCATCACTTCCAGACAGGTGGAGATGAAGTCCAGCTCGCTCTCGGGAGCGGTAACCACGATGGCACCCACTTCGGAGGTGTCGTGCAGGGAGGATACATAGTTTGCCTGGTCTTCGTTCAGCTTGGGATAGCACGCCAGACCTACCAGGAATTCGATGTCACGCATTCTTTCCAGGTCACACAGACGCAGATAGCCCACAAATACGGTCTGCTGTGCGGTGAACATGGTCAGAAGTCCTTCGTCGGAGCGGTCACCAACCTTGATGTCGGGCAGAACACAGTCACGCCAGTACAGTTCGTTCAGCTTTTCCAGAATCTTGACGGAGCGTTCATTGCTGAAGCAGTAGGTGATCTTGCCGGCGGTTTCTTCGGTGAACTGTACGTCAAAGCCCATCAGTACGGGGATCATGGGACCCCATGCGCCGATGACGGAATACCCGTACTGGTCTGCGCCTTCGGTCATGGTGCCGTCACCGTCCAGGTCCACGGAGGTTTCTTCGGTCACACGGATCATTTCATCCACAGTCCACTTGCCGTCCAGGATGATGTCCTGCACGTAGTTTTCGTCGGCGTAGTTGTTCAGAATGATGTCCTTGTTGTAATACAGCACGTGTGCGGAGGCAAGAGAGTCGGCGAATACGTCACCCAGCATCATGTAGGCGCCGCCTTCCACCACTTCCAGGTCATCGATGGCTTCGCCGTACCAGTAGGGTTGGGTGAAGTCCATGATTTCGTTGTCGGAAACGGAGTGGAAATAGCCCAGGTGTGCGATACGACCCAGGTTGATCAGGTCGTTGATGACCACTTCAAAGCCGCAGTCCCCGGACAGAACCAGCTTTTCGATTTCGGTGTGCCCGTCACCCCAGTACCAGTCGGAGGGGATGAAGTTCAGCTTGACGTTCAGCAGTTCTTCCACGTCGGTGTTCCGCTTGTAAACGGCGTCGTTTACGATTTCACCGTTCAGTTCCCCGGAACCGGCGATCAGGTGGTGGGCGTTGGTGGAGTCGTTGCTGTTGTTGGAGGAGGAAACACGCAGTTCCTTGCCGCCGAAGTCGGTACCGGCAAAGGGATCGGGTTCTTCGGTTTCCACAGCAGTGGTGTCGGCTGTACCGGTATCGGCGGTTGCAGCCACTTCTTCCGTGGAGCCGCAGGAGGCAAGAGCGGGCATGCACATCAGCATTGCCAGCAGCAGTGAAAGAATTTTCGTACCTTTCATAGGTGAATCTCCTTGATAAAACGATTTTATAACTATGATTTTTTATAGATAATGCATAGTTTTCCGATTCCCATTATACTCTTTTAAGATTGAAATGTCAATAGAATCTCCGTGTTTTTTAACAGGAGAAAATAAATATTCCCGCAAAAAGCAGTTGCCACCTCCGATGGGCTGTGGTATAATAAAGGAAAGAAAGTGCATGGGAGGGGTGCGGATGGAGAAGCGGTTTCGGGTGTTTCTGGCGGCAGTGATCGTGCTGGCGGTATGCGGACTGGTGTTTCTCGGGATCTTCACCTTCTCCAGACTGCGGGATTCCGGGGTGCGCATGGACAGGGAAGACCGCAGGGCGTTTGCGTCCCTGACAGAACGGCTGGCATCGGCGGAGAACATTGTGGGGGTGCAGATACAGGTGAACTCCACCATGGGGGACTATGAACGGTACAAAGGCTTCGACAAGTCTCTTCTGGCGGGGCTGGAATTTGTGCACCACGAATACCTGTACGGCGGCGCAGGGCTGCCCGGCACGGATATGACCATTACTGTTACCCTGTACCGGGACAGGCATGCTCTTTGGGTTGAGAAGATCCTTACCCTATGGGACAAAGTGTTCGGCACGGCGTTTTCGGTAAGTACGGAAAAAGTAACGCTCTGCCGGGATGGGGATGTATTCCGTGTGACCTGCGGGGAGACCATGTTTACGGCGTCCTGCCCGGCTATGGCAGAATGGCTGGATGCACGGGGCGGCATGGAATGAAGAAATTCATACAGAATATAAAAAGGAAGAAATACCATGAGAAAAATTATCGCAACAGACTATGACGGTACTCTGGCGCAGGGGGGGATCCATCCCCATGTGGTGGAAGCCATAGAACGGTTCCGGGCTGCGGGGAATCTGTTCGGGGTTGTGACCGGGAGAGACAGACGGGGGAGCATTGATGCTTTCCGCAGCGAAGGAAAGTTCGGGTTTGACTTTGTGCTGGCGCTGAACGGGGCTATGGCTTTTGACGCCGACGCCAATATGCTGTATGCCGTGCCGGTGGACGGCGGGCAGAAATACGGGGACACCACCCTTTCCCGTGCGCTGATAAAACGGGTATGGGAGCTGACCGGGTATTTCACCGGGATCGCTTTTGCGGACGGCACACGACTGGACATCTGTCCCTATATGCCGGAGGGCGGCAAGATCAAGTGGGCTCACGTGATGCCTTTTGAGGATCTGGAAAAGGATGTGTTCGCCAAAGCGGACAGTTTTGCTCAGATCAACACCTTCTGCGACACCGAAGCGGACGCCAAAAGAGTCACCGCCATCCTGCAGGAAGAGTTCCGTGGGTACGTGAATCCCCTGCAGAACGGCACCTGCATCGACATTCCCACAGCCGGGATGGACAAGGGCAGAGCCGTGGCGGATTATGCGGCGAAAATGGGCGTTTCGGAAGAAAATATCTACACCGCCGGTGACAACTATAACGATATTGCCATGCTGGAGCGGTTCAACGGATGCGCTATGACCGGCGGCGTGGATGCGGCGAAGGCGGTATCGAAGTATGTGTGCAAGGATATTGCTGAGGTTGTGGATCTGGTGATGGGGAAGTGATGGAAAAGTAAGATATAAGAAGTAAGAGGTAAGAAGCAGGGCGTACTGTGCGCATTTCGTGCCTCTTATTTTCGGATTCTTATTCCATTTCCCGCTAAAATATGATATACTGATAAAAAGTATGCATTCGCTGCGTACTTCTTACATCTGACATCTTATTTCTTACATAACAAAGGGGTACATCATGAGTAAGCTGCTGCAGAAAATTTACGATACTGCGCCCTCCTACGGTTCCATTCCTTTCTGGAGCTGGAACGACAAGCTGGAGGAAGGGGAACTGCGCCGTCAGATCCGCCGGATGAAGGAACTGGGGATGAACGGCTTCTTTATGCACGCAAGAGGGGGACTGGAAACCGAATATCTGTCCGAAGACTGGTTCCACTGCGTGAATGTCTGCGTGGATGAAGCCAAGAAGCTGGGCATGGAAGCCTGGTCCTATGACGAAAACGGCTGGCCCTCCGGTTTTGCGGGCGGCAAGCTGCTGAACGACAAGAAGAACTTTGCGCTGGGGATGCTGACCGAAACCGTGGCAGAATTTCCCGCTGACGAAGACACCATCGCTGCGTATGTGAAAAATCCCGACGGTGGATACACATGGGTAACGGAACCTGTGGAAAACTGCGGCGAATACCTGCGGATCTACCGGCAGTACGACAACTCTTACGTGGACGTACTGGACGGCGAGATCACGAAAGAATTCCTGCGCCTGACCCATGAAGAATACAAGAAGGCCTGCGGCGAAGATTTCGGCGGTGCCATGCCCGGCTTCTTCACCGATGAACCGCAGTATTTCCGCTGGGGACACACCTACTCCAACACCCTGCCGAAGATCTTTAAGGAAACCTACGGGTACGAGATCTTCACCGGTCTGCCTGCCATTTTTGAGCTGGATGTGCCGGGGGGGGACAAGTTCCGCTACGACTACTACAAGCTGATCCATGAGCTGTTCATCAACAACTGGGTGAAGCTGGTGCACGAATGGTGCCAGGCAAACGGCGTCAAGCTGACCGGTCATGCCGTGGAAGAATCCTCTCTGTCCGGACAGATGATGTGCATCGGCGGCGTAATGCCCTTCTATGAATATGAAGATATCCCCGGTATCGACTATCTGGGGCGTGGGATTGCCGCTGACATTGCTCCCAAGCAGCTGGGCTCCGCCTGTGCGCAGCTGGGCAGAAAGAAAGCCCTGTCCGAAATGTTCGCCTGCTGCGGCTGGGACGTTTCTCCCACCGAGCTGAAGCGGATCGCCGATATGCAGTATGCCGGCGGCGTCAACCTGATGTGCCAGCACCTGTATCCCTATTCCGAAAGAGGTCAGCGGAAGAGAGACTATCCTCTCCACTACTCCGAACACAACCCGTGGCAGGATCAGATGATCCCCTTCGACTGGTACTATAACCGTCTGGGCGCTGCTCTGGCGGAAGGGGAAGAATATGCCCCCATTCTGGTGATCCATCCCATCCACGGTGCCTATATGCGCTACAAGAAGGGTGACAACTGGCACGCCGAAATCGAAGGACATTTCTTCGGTCTGTCCGCTCTGCTGGGCGAAAACCAGATCCCCTACCACTATGGGGACGAAAACATGATGAAGAAGATGGCCGAAGTGGTGGGCGACAAGATCCGTGTAGGTCTTTGCACCTACGACACCGTCATCGTGCCCTTCACCTATACTCTGGATCATGAAACTGCCGAACTGCTGAAGGCTTACATGGCAAACGGCGGTAAGGTGTGGCTGTACAAGGATGCGCCCGCCTGCATCGACGGTGCGGCTGCCGACAACAGCTGGCTTGCTTCCAACATCACCTTTGAAGACCTGCTGGCAAAGCGGGACGCACGGATCTCGGTGGACGGCAAGAACGTACCTGCCCTGCGGAAGATGACCCGGAAGCTGGAAGACGGCTCTTCTCTCATCTACATCACCAATATTACAGCGGGCGATTATGACTACGTGAAGGTGGGCATTCCCGGGGCTAAGACGGTCTGCGAGATCGATCTGGAAGATCCCGATATGCCGAAGCTGGTGCCTGTACACGGGGAAGTCTGCGAAAAGTGCGGCGGCAGAATCGCTTATCTGCGCTTTGAAGACGCCCAGTCCCACCTGCTGCTGGTCAACGGTGCGGATGCGGATCTGCTGGATGGCAAGCCGGAAATTCCCGAAGCATACATTCCCGTACCGGCAGAAGCAGCCTTTGCCAAGAAGCCGGAAAACATGATGACTCTGGATGTGGCATCTCTGTCCAAGGACGGCGTAAACTTTGACGAACCTCTGTCCATCTACGGGATCAAGGACAATCTGCTCAGAGAACAGTATAACGGCAGAGTATGGATCAAGTACACCTTTACCGCAGCGGAAGACTACAGGGCGGGCGATCTCCGTCTGGTGGTGGAACCCATGGGTCAGGACAGCGTGACCGTCAACGGTACGGCTGTGGCTCCCAGCAAGGAAAACTGGTGGTTCGACCGGAACTTTGCGTCCGTGAACATTGCGCCTTTCGTGAAGGCCGGGGAAAACGAAGTGATCGTATCCCTGAACCACTATCAGCAGGACTACGTGTACTACGTGCTGTACAGCGGCGTTTCCGAATCCCTGCGCAACTGTCTGGTATTCGATACCGAAATCGAAGCGGCGTATCTGGTGGGCGACTTTGCCCTGAGAACGGACGGCACCTTTGAAGACAGCGTGAGAAACTCCCGTCTGTATGAAGGATCCTTTGTGCTGACAAACCAGAAGGACACCGTTGCCATTACCGATGTTGTAAAGGACGGCTATCCCTTCTTCGGCGGTCACATGGCTGTGAAGTATACCTATGATTATAAGTCCGGCGATACCGCTGTGCTTGCCCTGACCGGTCGTTTTGCCACCGCATCCGTGAAGGTCAACGGCATCCCTGCGGGAGATATGCTGTTCTTACGTCATGTGGATCTGGCACAGTACCTGAGAGAGGGCGAAAACGAAATTGAGATCGACTTTGCCTGCGCCATGCGGAACCTGATGGGTCCCCACCACCGCCACGACCCGGAACCCACGGGTGTTGGTCCCGGCACCTTCTCCTTTGAAAAGGAATGGAAGAGCAGAGAATGCGGCGGCTATCTGGATCGGTACGCATTTGTACGGTTCGGGATTGAAGGGAAGTAAGAGGTAAGAGGTAAGAAGTAAGAAGTAAGAAGTAAGAAGTAGCGGCGTATATCCGTACCGCTGCTTCCTGCTTCCCCCATAGGATTGTATGGGTAAGTATTTCTTTCCTCTCTTTCCTCTGTAAATTTCCTGAACGCTTTGCAGTCCCCTGATACTTCTTGCTTCTGATATCTTACATCTTATTTCAAATTTTGACCGGAGGAAATACTATGCTTGTTTGTTACGGTGAAATTCTGATGCGGCTTTCTCCTCCCGACAGACTGCGCTTCCAGCAGGCGGGGCAGTTTGATGTACACTACGGCGGTGCGGAAGCCAATGTGGCGGCTGCTTATGTTCAGATGGGCGGCAGTGCGAAAATGGTGACAAAGCTGCCGGAAGGCGGGATCGGAGATGCGGCTGTGGCTTCTGTCAGAGCCTACGGCATTGACTGCTCCCCCATTGCCAGAGGCGGAGACCGGGTGGGGATCTATTTCCTGGAAAAGGGTGCATCCTACCGTCCCTCCAAGGTGATCTATGACCGGAAGGGGTCTGCCATCTCCAAGGCAGCCCGCAGCGAATTCGACTGGGAAGCCATTCTGGACGGTGCGGACGATTTCTTCTTCACGGGGATCACCCCTGCTGTGTCCGACCCCGTGATCCTGCTGGACGCTCTGCAGGTCTGCCGGAAAAAGGGCGTGCGGGTTTGGTGTGATGTAAACTACCGTGCGACCCTGTGGTCCACCACCAAGGCAGGGGCTGTTATGACTCCCATGCTGTCCTACGTGGATGTGCTGGTGGTGAATGAAGAACACGCAAGAGATCTGTTCGGCATCACCCCTGCGGCCGGGCTGAACAAGCCGGAGGAAAGACTGGCGTCCCTTGGGGAACAGCTGAAAAAACTCTTCGGCTGCTCTCAGGTGGTGCTGACTGCCAGAGAAAGCCTGTCGGCGGACGACAACGAGATCTGGGCACTGCTGTATGCGGACGGAAAGGTGTTCCGCTCCTCCCGGTACAAGCTGCACATCGTGGACAGAGTGGGCGGCGGGGATGCCCTGTCGGCGGCTCTGATCTACACGGAAGCGAAGGAGATCGTCTCCAAGGCGGCGGACAGCTCCGATAGGCAGCGGCAGATCGATTTTGCCTGTGCTGCCAATGCGCTGAAGCATTCCATGGAAGGGGATATCCTGATCGCCACAGCCGATGAGGTTGCCGCTGTTATGGAAGCCGTGGGCGAAGGCGGGCGTGTCCGGGTCATCCGGTAAAATATGGTTCCTGTAAGGGGGATGCGGTATTTTCTGTACTGCATCCCCTTTTTGTATTTCGGGAAAAAGAAAATCTTGCACCCATGCGGCGGATGTGCTATAATAGGTTTGTCTCAGAAAAGCATAGAGTATCATTTATATAAAGGAAACATACCATCCATGAATACGACTGAACGATATGATTTTGATATAGCCGTGGTGGGTGCGGGGCATGCCGGGGTGGAAGCGGCTC
>JAFZET010000057.1 GCA_017560565.1 Clostridia bacterium
CCCACCTTCTCCAAGCACGCCGGAGAGTTATGCCGGGGTGTACAGTTCCATATCCATGACAGAGCGGTGTATCAGCCCTTTGCAGTGGGTCTTCGTCTGTTCTGTGCCCTCCGGGAGCTTCATCCGGAAGAAACCACGACACGCTCTTTCCTCTGCAATCTGTTGGGAACGGACGATGTACTGCAGCCGGGATTTGATCCGGAAGCGTATATTGCGGAACAGATCGAAAAGGTTGCCGCATGGCAGGAAATGACAAAAGCATATTATCTGTACTGAAACAGAAGAACCGGAATTCCCATAAGACGGGAAGATCCGGTTCTTTTTGTGCGCTCATTCAAACAGGTTCTGGTCTTTTGTCAGCTTTTTCTTCTGCTTCCGGATCTGCAGCAGTCCTATACCCAGAAGCACCGAAACAGCCAGAGGCAGAAGCCCCACCAGACTGATGGGATTTCCCCACAGGAAGTACAGGGACAGATTGTATCCGCCGGAGATCAGGCACAGAATGCCCAGTGTGGTCAGCAGACCGATCACCCGGTTCAGCATCCGGATCCGTGAGGCGATGTCGGAGAACAGTTCAAAGGGACCATCAGCGGTTTTCTTGCGGAAATACACCCAGTCAACCCAGGAAGCGATCTGTTCCGCACCGGTTTCCTCAATGAAGCGGATGTATGTTTCACTTTCGGGATGATTGGGGTGCTTATCCAGCAGTTCGATCCGGATCTGGTATTTTCCAGGATCCGTTTCTTCAAACATATACTTGAAAAAATGCATGGATACCAGCGTCAGCCCCTTTGCCGCCATTTCGTTGAGCCACTTTTCTTCTTTATCAAATTCCCATGCCCAGAACCATTTATACACCGTTTTACGCACGATCCGTACCTCCAAATAGTTTCTTTCCGTTTTCCAGAAGCTCCGTCAACCGGGCGATCTCGTCCAGCAGTACCAGCCGCCCCTCCGCTGTGATCTGGTATTCTTTCTTGCGGCTGTCCTTTTCCCCCGACAGAGCGGTGATCCATCCCTTTTCCAGCAGGGAACTGATCGCCCCGTACAGGGTTCCCGCCGCCAGCCGGACACGCCCGCCCGACAGATTTTCCACATTCTGCATGATGCCGTAGCCATGCATGGGTTCGGTGAGGGACAGGAGAATATAATAAACCGCTTCCGTCAATGCCTGATATGCCATGATTGATTCCTTTCGTTAGCCGTTATAACGTCAACCGATATATCGTACAAATATTATAACGTGTGCCGATATATTTGTCAAGAGGTTTTTCAAAATTTTCAAAAAAAAGACCTTCCGGGGAGGAAAGTCTTTTTTACAGGTCAGAATCAGTTCTGGTTGATGGCTTCCAGAATCTTGTCCATAGCGGTGATTACCTTGGACTTATTGGAGGCTTCCTTGGAGGCGTAATTGAAGCTATCTGAATTGCTGCCGGTCTGCTGCAGGAATCCCTGTACACCGGTGGTGTTCTGGAATGCCAGAGAGATGTCAAAGTTCCGGGAACCGAAGATGATGTCCAGCATTTCCCCGGACGCGGTGTCACGTGCGCTGCGGAAGGTCAGGGTATACTCATAATACGCCGGAAGTACCGTGAAATGGGAGAACATTTCGTAGCCTTCTGTCAGAAGACCGCTGCGGGTCAGGTCACTTGCGGTTTTTGGGATGGAAATGGCGTGTGCGTTGTTGAACTGGAATGTACTGTAGTACTTATCCTGTGCTTCGTCCAGTTTGGGGAAGGGCAGGATCCCGAAGTCGGAGTTCATGTCTCCGCCGACCAGTGTAACAGTACCCAGATGTCCCATGAAGAAACCGATCTGGTCAGACATAAACAGAGAACGGAAGTCGATCCACTGATTCTTCAGCTTACCGTCGTAGTCGTTGCAGTTCAGGATGTGGCTGCCGGCATGGATGAAGTTCCAGATCTGTTCCATGGAATTCACCACAGCATCGGAACCGAGGTTATAGGTGTAGGAACCGTCAGCGTTCATTTCCACCAGCTTGGTGCCGTCACCCAGCACCAGAGGCAGAACCACTTCATGCTGCAGACCGATACCGAATACGTCGGTACCCCAGGTCATTACACCATCGCCGTCTGTGTCCTGTGCGATCTGTTCGCCGTACTGATTCAGCTTATCAAGCGTCCAGCCGCCTTCCTTTACAAGATCATACAGATCGGGAACGCCGGCATTTTCGGTCAGCATTTTATTGAACAGCACAACCCAGGTAGCCTTTTTACCGTTGAGCATACTGTCACCGATGGCATAGAAGATCTTGTCGCCGATGGTGATCCCGTCCATGGCGGTGGAGTCCCACCATGCCTTGTTAAAGTTCAGATATTCCATCTTGGCCATGTCCATCAGATAACCCTTGACCACCAGACCGCACTGGATCTGGGTGTTGGTCTGCAGCAGATCGAAAGCATCATCGCCGCTGTTGATGAGCTGGGTGGCGGTGGTGTTGGGATCCCCCTGCAGATTCTGTGCGACTTTTACATCGAACCGATCTTCCATGGACAGATTCCGCTCGTACACCGCATCATTGATCCGTTCACCGGTCAGTTCTTCCGTGTAAATATCCACAACCTGCCATGCAACGGCGGAGGCGGGATGGTCGTGGCTCAGGACGGTGAAGGTGTAACCGTCGTAGGTGATGTCAGTAGGCAGTTCATCCTGCTCTGCGGGATCGATGGTTTCTGTTTCCGTTTCCACAGCCGTATTATCTGTTCCGGCAGTTTCAGCGGCGTTTTCGACAGTTTCTCCGCTGCCGCAGGCAGAGAGGCTCAGTATCATGGCAGACAGCAGCAGCCATGTAATCCATTTTTTCATAAAAATTCTCCTGGCTTTACTATTATGGTAATATTATATCATACCGATGAATAGGGAGCAAGAAATTTGTCTCCGTGAAAATAGCAGAATTTTATCATGGAAAAATGTGTATTGTGACAGCACAGGAAAGCAAAAGGACCGGCGGTGAAACCGATCCTTTTGAGGATGTACATTATTCAGCGTACTTATCCAGAGCTTCGATGTTTTCTTCGATCATCCGGATGATGGCGTCCTTGCTTGCGGCTTCGCTGGAGGCGTAGCTGAAGGTGTCGGCATTGCCATTGTCCTGAATGAACTTGTAAATGCCGGAACTGGTGTTGGAGTAAGCGATCCCTACGTCAAATACACGGGTAGAGAAAATGATGTCCAGCATTTCGGCGGATTCGGTGTCACGGGCGTTCCGCATGGTCAGGGTGTAGTCATAGTAAGCGGGCAGAACGGTGTCGTGGGACAGCATCACGTATGCTTCGGTGAGAAGACCCGTGCGGGTGGTGTCGGTACAGGTCTTGGGTACGGAGATGGACATTACGTTGCCGTACTGGAATGCGTTGTAGTACTGATCCTGATCTTCAAATACCTTGGGGAAGGGCAGGATGCCGAAGTCGGAGTTCATATCGCCGCCCACCAGGGTTACAGTCCCCAGATGACCCATGAAGAAGCCGATCTTGTCAGACATGAACAGATTCCGGAATTCGGGCCAGTTCTGCTTGTATTCGCCGGTTTCCAGCTCGCAGTTCACGGAGTATTCCATGGCGGATGTCATAAAGTCGTTGATGATCCCCATGGCGTCCACTACCTTGGCATCTGCCAGATGATAGTTGTAGGAGCCGTCTTCGTTGAAGGAGAAGGAGGTCAGACCGGAAGCGGAGAACAGCGCCAGAGCCACTTCAAACTGAAGACCGATGCCGTATACATCATCGCCCCAGGTCAGCGCACCGTCACCGTTTACGTCACGGGAGATCTGTTCGCCGTATTCAGCCAGCTTGTCGATGGTCCAGTCCCCTTCCTTGACGGTGGTGTAGAGATTGGGTACCCCTGCGTCTTCGGTCAGTGCCTTGTTGAACAGGATAACATACGTACCCTTCTTGCCGTTCAGGCTGTTGTCCCCGAAAGCATGGAAAATCTTATCACCGATGGCCATACCCTTCATGGCGCTGATATCCCACCATGCTTTTTCAAAGTTCAGATAATCCATACCACTCATGTTCAGAATGTACCCCTGTACGGAGAGGGAGCTCTGGTTGAACACACCGGTCTGGAACAGATCAAAAGCATCATCCCCGGCGGATATCAGCTGCTTGACGGTAGCCACAACCTTGGTGGTGTCGTCCAGCACTTCCACGACATTGGCACCGAACCGTTCGGTAAACTTTGCGTTTCTTTCAAACACAGCATCGTTGATCCGTTCTCCGGTCAGCTCCTCGGCGGCGATGTCCTGAATCACCCATGCCACATTGACAGCAGGGAATTCGTGGGTCATGATCCGGAAGTCGTAACCGTCGTACTTCACATCGGTGGGCAGCTCGTCCACTTCTGCGGGATCAATGGTTTGCGCTTCGGTTTCGGCAGCGGCACCGTCGGCAGTGCCGGTATCAGCGGTGGTTTCATCGGCTGTGGATCCGCCGCAGGCTGTAAAGCCCAGCAGCATGGCGGCCAGAAGCAACCACGCAGTCAGTTTTTTCATAATCGTTCTCCTTGGATTGAAATATCAATATATTATACCATAAAGACAATCGTCCGGCAAGAAATAAACGTATGTGAAAAATGCTGAAATCCACAGCGAATAAGTGTGAATTGTGACGAACCAAAACCAACAGGACCGACAGAAAACTGCCGGTCCGAAAGATTCAGTGTTCAATTGCCATATAAGCGTTCAATGTTTTTTCAAATGCCGTAATCAGAGATTTCTGTGAAGAGGCTTCCTTAGAGGCATAGTTGAAGGTTTCTGCCAGACCGGCGTCCTGCAGGAATTTGTAGGGACCCGCTCCCAGATTGCCGGAGAAAGCAATGCCGATATCAAAAATGC
>JAFZET010000058.1 GCA_017560565.1 Clostridia bacterium
GATGACGTCATCTTCTCTGCCTTCCTCCACGCAGGTTTCGTTGTATCCGGCGATCAGGTCGGTGAGAATGTCCTTTTTCTCAAAGGTATCGGTGTACAGGGAAATGGAGGTGGGATGCTCCTCGTCGGCGTGCCCCAGACGGCTGAGAACATCGCTGTATGTCATGGAGGACACCACGGGGGGCATATATTCGCCGTATTCCGCAAGCACCCCGGCATCATCGAGAGCGGTCAGACCCTCGTCAAGCATACCGGCTAAGGTTTCCGTGGAAAGCTGAGCAACCGCTTCGGCGGCTTTGGCGGCATATTCGCTCTTGATCTGTTCTGCGAAGGCCTGGGCAGCATACCCACGAAGCTCTTCTTCGCTCATGGAGGCAAGATACCCCTGGACGGTGGCTTCGTCCATGCCGGTCTGCTCCGTCATTCGGGCGGCCAGCATCATACCCAGCTGCTCTGCCGATACGGCGGCGATCTGTTCTGCGGCCTGTGCCAGGGCGGTTTCATCGTCCAGTGTGCTCATGTGGGAAGCATACAGGGCAGCACGCTCGGCGGCGGGCATTTTGCCGATGGCTTCCCGGATCCGGTGGGCCTTTTCGGCATCGCTGAGAACGGAATTGACCCCATCATCGAAAGGAAGCCCCGTCAGCACATCGGTGGTTTCGTCTGCCAGCTGCATCTGCACAATGGCACTGTTCTGCACTTCCGTCAGCACATACTCGGTGAGGGAGGGCAGGTAGCCGATGGCGCCGGTGATGGAGGTGGCAACGGCTTCCGGATCGGGTCGGAGGATTCCGACGATTTCGAGTTCCAGACCGTTTTCCACAGCCATCTTCATAAAGGTTTCGTTGTCGCCTTTATAGTCCCAGTATCCCTCGCTGTTCTGCTGATACATATCCGTGGGCAGAATCAGCCGGAAGGTGGTGTTCAGAATTTCTTCGTAAGAATAGGTGGTATCCTTGGCGGTATATTCCTCGCCTTTCATGACGGCCTGAAGAACATCGGGGACTTCCGCCTGATCCTTGAAGCCCAGGGCGTACAGATAGACGTCGTTGACTTCGTTCCGGCTGTCGGCTACCAGTACGACCTCGTGCTTTTCTTCCGGCCACCGACCGGCGATGACTTCGTACTGCTGTTCCATCAGTTCCCGGTTGTCGATCATTTCCTGCCAGATGTCCATGCTGCCGGAGGTTGCCATCAGGGAGGTCATGCTGCTGCTCATACCGGCGATGGGAGAGGACTGCATGGCACCGGCTGCACCTTCGGGGATCAGTTCGTCAAACATGGAGGTGGGGTTCAGTCTGGTGACGCCGTCTTTGGTGTCTGCGGAATAGATCTGCGGCGTGATGCCGTAACCGTATTTCACTGCACTGAGCTGTTCGGCGGCACCGGAGCTTTCATCCTCCAGCCATTCCTTGAACTTTGCCAGATTGTTGGTTCTGGTTTCGGCGGACATCATGGCGTCCAGCATCTCATACATCATGGTATTGGCGTAGATGCGGTCTCTGGCTTCGATCTCTTCTTCGGATATGTGGGAACCGGCAATGGCTTCCAGCAGACCGGACATATCGGTGGTTTCCGACACGATCTGGATGGGGTAGGTGGAAAGGGTGTCCTCCTGCACCTGGGCAATGTACTCGTTGATTCCGTGGGACAGAGACAGGATCAGGGCGATCCCGATGATGCCGATGGAACCGGCGAAGGCAACAAGGAGTGTTCTGCCTTTTTTGGTCATCAGATTCCGCATGGACAGCCCCAGTGCCGTGGGGAAGGACATGGAGGTCTTCCGCTTGTATTTTTCCTCCACATCCCGGGTCTTTCCGGCATCCACATCCGCTGCAGGTACATCGGATACGTTGGCGGTATTGGCTTCATCGCTGATGATTTTTCCGTCCAGCAGGCGGATGATCCGGGTGGAATACTGTGCTGCAAGGTCGGGGTTGTGGGTTACCATAATGACCAGCTTGTCTTTGGCCACTTCTCTGAGCAGCTCCATGATCTGCACGGAAGTTTCGGAGTCCAGTGCCCCGGTGGGTTCGTCGGCGAGGAGGATCTCGGGATCATTGACCAGTGCTCTGGCGATGGCGACCCGCTGCATCTGCCCCCCGGACATCTGGGTGGGCTTTTTCTTCAGCTGATCTTCCAGCCCCACCTTCCGCAGGGCTTCCTCGGCTCTTTTCCGCCGTTCTGCTTTGCCCACACCGGACAGGGTCAGCGCCAGCTCCACGTTGGCCAGCACCGTCTGGTGGGGGATCAGGTTATAGCTCTGAAACACGAAGCCAATGGAGTGGTTCCGGTAGGTGTCCCAGTCCCGATCGTGGAATGCGGAGGTAGGCACACCCGCCACCGCCATTTCGCCGGAGGTATACCGATCCAGTCCGCCGATGATATTCAGCAGGGTGGTCTTCCCGCACCCCGAGGGACCCAGGATGGACACAAACTCGCTTTTTCCGAAGCGCAGGGACACATCCCGCAGGGCGTGTACTGTATTGTCACCGGACAGGTAGTCTTTGGTAATATTCGTAAGTCGAAGCATATTCTGATATTGTTGTCTCCTTTTTTGGGGATATGGTTGTAAATTCCCTGTAAGATGACCGGAGGCGGTTCCCTGCGGCTGATGATAAAGTCTACTTTACAGATATATTATACCGCCGGGATATGTTTCATTCAACGATATTGTATGGCGGGAAAATGAATGAAACATTAAGTAACCGATGATTAACTCGTTTTACAAAACCGGAAACCATGTAGGGTGGGTCAATCCCGCCCTACGGTTTATATCGTTTATTCAGCCAACAGCGATTTAGTTAATCATCGTTCACATAAGTATAAGTAACAGGTATAAAAATCGGAATCTGCGGTTCTTTCCGTCAAGTGGGATACTGCTGACAAAAAAAGTTTCCGCGAATATCCCGTTTCCGGTTTTTGATTGTTGACAAATCAACTTTTATGTGGTATACTACAGAAGGTGCCAAGTCAACATCTCTGCCCGACAAGTTGCCAGGCAAGCTGCCCGGCAATCTGCCCGGCAATTTGCCAAGCAAGCTGCCGAGCGGAAAAAAGCAGAAAATATAAAAGAAAAATCCTATACAGGCTGGATCAGAGGAAGGAATATCCGGAATCATGAATATTGCATCAAAACTGTTTTGCCGTGGGTTTCAGCTGGCATTCCGCGCGGCACTGCCCGTTCTACCCTACAGAGAACCTGAAATCGTCGGGTCGTGTGCGGAACTGCACGGGGTACTGGAGAAGGAAAGGATCCGCTCGGTGCTGGTTGTCACCGACAGGGGGATCGTAAATAACGGGCTTACCGCACCGCTGGAAGAAGTTCTGCGGGAAAACGGCGTTGCCTGTACCGTGTATGCGGATACAAAACCGAATCCCACCGTTGAGAATGTGGAAGAAGCCCTTGCGCTGTACCGGAACAACCGGTGTGACGCACTGATCGCCATCGGCGGCGGTTCTTCCATTGACTGCGCCAAAGCACTGGGGGCACGTGTCGCCTATCCGAAACGGACCCTGAGACAGCTGGGCGGAAAGCTGAAGGTCTGGCGGAAGCTGCCCACACTGATTGCCATTCCCACCACGGCAGGCACCGGCAGTGAGGTTACGGTTGCCGCACTGGTCACAGAACCCGACACCCACAAGAAATACGCACTGATGAGTTTTCCGCTGATCCCACGGTATGCCGTGCTGGATCCGGCTCTGACATACAGTCTGCCGCCCCATCTGACCGCCGCAACGGGTGTGGATGCTCTGACCCACGCCGTAGAAGCCTATATTGGTCGCTCCACCAGCAGGGAGACCCGAAAGCTGGCTCTGGAAGCTGTGCAGCTCGTGTTTGAGAATGTGGAGAAAGCCTATGCACACGGTCACGATCACGCAGCCAGAGAAAATATGCTCCATGCCGCATACAAGGCAGGCATTGCCTTTTCCAAATCCTATGTAGGGTATATTCACGCCATTGCCCATTCTCTGGGGGGCAGATACGGAACGCCCCACGGACTTGCCAATGCGGTCATTATGCCCTATGTGCTGGAGTCCTACGGGGCGTGCATTTACAAAAAGCTGCACCGGCTGGGGATCGCCGCAGGGGTTTGTACCGAAAACGACAGTTATGAGACAGGAGCGGCGAAATTTATCGAAGCCGTCAGGGAACTGAACCGGAAAATGCAGATTCCCGAGACGCTGGCAGGGATCCGGCGGGAAGATATCCGTGCATTGGCAGAACACGCAGCAAAGGAAGCCAATCCGCTCTATCCCGTACCGGTACTGATGACGGTGAAAGAGCTTGAGGGCTTCTATTACCGGATCGCAGATTGGAGGAATGAATCATGACAAACACGGAAATCCGGAGTCTGCTGGAAAAGCAGAGGGCATTTTACAGAAGCGGCGTTACCATCCCCGTGAAATTCCGCATCGAGCAGCTGAAAAAGCTGTATGCCGCCGTACAGAAATACCGGGACGAGATCAACGATGCGCTGCAGAGCGACCTTGGCAAAAGCCACTACGAGGGTTTTATGTGCGAATCGGGACTGGTGCTGACCGAGATCTCCTATATGATCCGGCACACGGGCAAGTTTGCAAAACGGAAAACGGTGTCCACACCCCTGCCGCAGTTCCACTCCCACAGCTTCCGGCAGCCGGTGCCCTACGGAAACGTGCTGATCATGAGCCCGTGGAATTATCCCTTCCTGCTGACGATGGATCCGCTGGCAGACGCCATTGCCGCCGGAAACACAGCCATCGTCAAGCCCAGTGCATACTCTCCCGCTACCAGCAGAATGGTGGAAAAAATCATCGGGGAATGCTTTGCACCCGAATATGTGGCAGTCGTGACCGGCGGCAGAGCGGAGAACACGGCGCTTCTGGATCAGAAGTTTGATTTTGTGTTCTTTACGGGAAGTCAGGCGGTGGGCAGAGAGGTACTCAGACACACAGCAGAGCATTTGACCCCCGCTGTGCTGGAGCTGGGCGGCAAAAGCCCCTGCATTGTAGAGAAAAGTGCCAATATTCCCCTTGCGGCAAAGCGTATCGTATTCGGAAAATACCTCAACTGCGGGCAGACCTGCGTGGCACCGGACTATATCCTGTGCGAAAGCTCCGTGAAAGATGCCTTTGTAAAAGCCGTACGGGAGGAGATCCGGAAGCAATACGGTGAGAATCCGCTGGAAAACGGGGATTATGGCAAGATCATCAACGCCAAGCATTTTGAACGGCTCGGCGGGCTGATCGATCCGGACAAGGTCGTTGTCGGCGGGGAATGTGATCCGTCTGCGTGCAGGATTGCCCCCACGGTGATGGATAACGTGACCTTTGACGATGCCGTAATGGGTGAGGAGATCTTCGGTCCCATTATGCCGATCCTTACCTATGATAATTCTGACGGGCTGGTGGAGGAACTGAAAACAAGAGACAAACCGCTGGCACTGTATCTCTTTTCAAACAACAAAAAACACATCAGGCGTGTTACAGAGGAGCTTTCCTACGGCGGCGGCTGTATCAATGATGTGGTGATCCACCTTGCCACCAGTGAGATGGGCTTCGGTGGGGTAGGGGAGAGCGGTATGGGTGCCTACCACGGCAGAGCCGGCTTTGATGCGTTCTCCCACTATAAATCCATTGTGGACAAAAAGACATGGATCGATCTCCCCATGCGCTATCAGCCGTACAGAAGCAGGCTGTACGAAGCGCTTCTGCATATTTTCCTGCGGTAAATCCGGACAAAACCCACTTCTGGTTGGTCTGTTCGCATGGAAGTCCCGGTTCAGCAGATTTGGGAATTTTTGCAGACTTTCTCCTTCCATTTTCCTGACATAACAAAAAACTCCTTTGTTTTACATTGGAGTTTTTTTGTCACTGTCCGTTATTATTGGATTGGTTTATTTCGCCATCGAGACACTGTTCTTTTGTGTAATGGCTCAAAATACTTCCTGTGGAAAAGTCGTGTGTTTTCCCATGGGCATGAAAACCTCACAGAACCGCTGTGGGGGTCAGCCTTTCCATGATTTTCAGCATACGGGGATCCTCCTGAAAGCGGGAATATTTTTCTCCCTGCAGCTGTTTCAGAAGCAGACCCGAATCATTTTCGGTGTAATTCTTATAGGCATCATTCACCGACAACCTGATCCTGTTCACCATGAATGCCGTATACTTACCATCTTTGCGGGTATCGTATAGGACAGCGTGTTCTGCGGCTTTTTCCAGACAGGTGAACACATTGTCTTCCTCATCAAGGCTCAGATAACTGTCCGCCATCTCCTTATAGCACTGCGAAATTCTTTCATGATAAAACCCAAAATTCCCATCGGAATACAGCAGACTATAGCAGTCGATCGCAAACCGGAATGCTTTTATCCGCTCCTCCGCAGAATACTTCCCTTTCCAGCACATGATATAGGTGTTGCCCCAGATCATATCCACAAGTTCCTGAATGTTTGATTGGCAAAGCCCCACCGCTTCATCGCCTTCCAGAAACCGCGGCATCATCTGATTTACAGTAATTGAGTAACCGGAAGCCATTCGGGCATACTTTTTTGCCGACTCCGCATCGCCCTTGGCAAAATAACAGGTAAAACTCAGACACTGAATAGCACCGCCTCTGAGTGCATTGTCGGTGGATTCCGCCAGTATTCTTTCTCCATATTCAATGATTTCATCCGCGTATTTCCTGTTATCCTCTGCATCCAAAGCATACATCAACTCGTAAAGGACCGATAAGTCATTGGGAAATTCCTTTTGGGCTTCTCTCCATAAAGCAACCCGCTCTGCACTATTTCCCGCACGAAACAGTTCTGCATTTCTGTCGCCGTATGCACGCAGCTTCTTTTCTCTTTCCATTTCCCCTACACCAAGCAGATCGTCAACACTTACGCTATAGTAGGATGCGATGGCAGGCAAAAGTGTAATATCGGGATAC
>JAFZET010000059.1 GCA_017560565.1 Clostridia bacterium
ACGAGCATCTGGCAGTACAGGCAGCGATCACCGAAACGTCCGAAGGGTCTGCTGTTCTTCTGAAAATAAACGGTGACATTGCGAAAGACTGTGTTTTTGCCGCAGCAGGGGAATCTTTATATCAGAAGTACCCGGAAACCAGAGACGTTATCCGGAAAGGGAATGCGGTTGTTTTCTCCCCGGATACGCCGGATATTATAGAAATTCTGAAGCCTGTTCAAAGGAAAGGGAGTATACCGGATCGTCTGACAGGAAAAAAACTGCTGTCCGCTTATGAAACGGCATATACTTATGAAACAATTCCCTGCAAAACATATACGATCCGGCATGAAGGAAACGCAGTTACCGTATATCTTCCTTTTTCGCTGTATAAAGAAATTTTCGGAATCCAGTCCGCGGAAATTACTCTGCGGCATATCCGTCTGCCGGAAACCTATACCGAAACGTCCGATGGTATGAAAACTGAAAAATACAAATCGACATATTATACCGATGATATGTCATTTGTCTGCGAATATTATCTGGAACACGGTGAGGTTATCGAAGGAGATTTTTCGGATATTTTATTCGATGAAAATGCAGTTGCCATACGCGGTAGCCGAAGTGCACTGGAAGCATTGGGACTTTCTGCGGAAGACAGACTGGAAATATCTTCGAACGGACGTGTGAAGATCGGCAGTAAGGGTACTGCAATTCCCCTTACACTGATAGAACGGCTCAGAAAACTGTCATACAGTTATCAGAATTATCGGATCTGTGCTGTTATTCTTGCTGAAACGGAAGGAATCGAGATTGTGATGCATCCGTTGGTATATGAAACCATCACCGGGTATGATCTTGCTTACAATACAGCTGAAATCATCCTTACGGAGAATATTGCGGACACAAAGGTGATTGCTTCCGCACTTCGCAGAGTTGCAGGGCAGTATTATGAAGCATACATCACAGATAATGGTACACAGCGGAAAACGCAGTTGTTTGCGGAATATGATCGACAGGCAGAGGAAGTAATCTTATCAGGTTGTGTGGGTATCATTGCAGTTTTGTTGATTCGGGAACTCTTTGCAATTTTTGAAAAACGACGTGATACAGAGAAACTGATCCTGCGTACATACGGCGGAACAGAAAAACAGATACGAATACTGCTCTCGACGCCGCATATTGCTGCCGGGATTGTATGTATTATTATTTTTACTGTAGTTCAACTATTTGATTTTTGATCGTACACGTCAGAACTCACCCTACCAACGGATGAGCCAATCTATTTTTGGTAGGTTGGCTCATTTCTCTTATAGGAGTCATATGAAAAGCTGTATTTAACCCGCCGCAAAAATCTTTTCAATAAATTTTCTGCAACCTTTCCGGTTTGCCCTATCCAAAAGTGTTTTAGTATAGCGAGGAGGCAAAGAATCCCGCGCTCGAATCTGCACAAAGGAGGGTGAAAGCGAAATGATCCCCTCCGAACGTGAACAGGAACTGGTTGCGATGTTCGACTCGTTCTGCAAAACTGTAATCAGAAACTATAGTCGAACACTGATCCGTCGTAAAAGTAACCGTCCAGAGAATTTAGATGAACCAATCGAAGTGCTTCTTGATCTTTGGGGTACCCGTGATGAGTACCCTTCTCTTTCCAATACCTTTGTGGTAGACGGCGAAATATACAGCATTGAAAGCGGTACCTTGTACAAAGCACTTGTGTCATTACCGGAACAGCAGCGGACTGTTATTCTGCTGGACTTTTGGGATGACATGACCGATATTGAAATAGCCAAGAAACTGGAGGTAACTCCCCGAACCGTATATAATTTAAGGAAACGTGCGTTCCGGGAGATAAAGCGATTCTATGAACACGAAAACCGAGGGCGTGACCCTTAACCTGACACTAGAACTGATTATGAAAGCAATGCAGGGACAACCCGAAGCATTAGAATACATACTGAAACTATACGATAATTATATCAATGCCTTCTGCCGTTACGAAACCTTTGACGCAGACGGCATTATTCATACCGGATTGGATGAAGATATAAAAGCACAAATACAAAATAAACTGCTTGATGCAATCCAACATAAATGGAGGCCTATGATTTGATGATATGTGACCTGTTTTCCTTCGCCTATATTCCCAACTGGTATCTGCAGCTGGACGAGTTGGCGGAGATGGCACTGCCGGAACCATGGCGATTTCGGGATGCCGAATATTCATATAAAAACACTGACAATCCTATTCTTGAACGGTATTTGCAAAGTACCTTCCGCAAACTGGCAATCGACTACGACAATGAAAATGATATTGTAAAAAAACAATCCATATTCCACTTTGAGAACGAGTTCGCTTGTTTCCATACAGGTCTTTATACCCGTCAGTACAAAAGCATCTATGCCTGTTTTAGCAGAAACCAAAAATCAGATACTTTGCTTCGATGGTATTTCCGGGGATTTGCGGATGAATGTTCACCTCTGCTGCGCTACGTTTCCTGTCTTCCGGAAAGACCTCTCAGTATATTGCCGCTGCACGGCATTCATTACTTTCCGGATCATCCGATACGTGTGAACATAGATCATATTCTCGGAGATTCAGCCAATGTGGAACGTCTGCCGGAATCCATCCGTGATGCGCGGAATCTTCCTCTACTTCTGGAAACAGCGGTAGAACTGGCGCGTCGTCAGGCGGTCATCGTTCCGAGTATTGTCGTACCGCAGATTTATCAGCAGCGAGTGCAGTATTTACTTCCGTTGTGTCTGACGGACATGGAGAATCCCGATCTTGCCATGACTCTCTGCGAAATGCACTGCTATTACATAGGCAGTACTTGTCTTACGTTACAGATGGCATATCTGAATGCCCGTCTGCTGGCACGTCCGACGGCTCCTTGGCTTGTTTCGCTTGTAGAAGAATGATCCGGACTGAGAGAGGTCAACCCGCCGATTCAATGGCGTTTTGATATAATTATATTTTAATGAATGAAGCCCGATGGGGCGGCACTGAGGTGTCGTTCTGTCGGGCTTTTTTTCTGTTTGCATCTGAGTGCCGAACCGCTGGGCTTCCGAAAGGAGAACAGCATGAAAATTCGGTACCAGTTTGTCAACGGAGATGTTTCTGAAATTGAGGTGGATGATGCGCTCGGGGAGGTTCTGCTGGATTTGGATCGGCAGGAATACAACAACAATCGCAAGGAAAGCCGCCGTCACTATTCGCTTGAATCCCGTATCTACGAAGGCGAGGATTACGGTGCAGAAGATGAAAATCTCAGCCGCTTTGCTGACTTGGAATCCATACGATCCGCGATGCTGGAACTGACTTCTCGTCAGCGCATCTGCGTGTATGCCTATTTCTTTGAAGGAAAGAAGTACACGGAGATCGCCCGTGAGCTGGAAATTCATGAATCCACTGTGCGAGAATCCGTCCGCAGTGCGCTGAAAAAACTTAAGAAATATTTGCGCTGATACCCCCGATTTCCCCCTTCCCCGTGGCTGTATAGTGAGGAGAAACATTCTCCCTCCTCGGAAAGGAAGAAAATCATGAAACACAATCTGAAAATCCGTGTTTCCAACGACACACAAACCGGCGGCATTGTACGGTACAGAAATGTAACTCTGCGTGAAAAGATGCTGACCAAGCTGTTTGGAAAAAAGGAAAAGGTAATGATCCTGATTC
>JAFZET010000060.1 GCA_017560565.1 Clostridia bacterium
AAGACATGATCGCCGAACTGCTGGCATACGCAGAAAACGGCGGCTCCCTGCTGCTGGTGGGTCCGGGAACCTGCGGGATCTTCGGGAAATATCTGCACAGCACTCCGGATACCGTCAACCGCACCGAGCAGTGGAGATGGGTTTCTCTGGATCATGAAGAAGTGGGTATGCTCAAAAACGCTCACGACATCCAGGCGGACGGTGCGGAAACCGTTGTATGGTTCGGGGATCAGGAAAAGGAAACTACAGCGTCCGGCGGTGTGATTCTTCCCTGGGGGAAAGGAAAGATCGGTATGCTGGCAGCAGACATCGGCTGGCAGTACGGGGACTGTGTACAGTTCATCCACCGGAACATCCTGCGTGCCCTCTGCGACCGGCTGTACACCCCTCTGGTAAAGCTGGAAAAGGCTGTGGGGATTGTGGAAATGACGGCGCTGCGCAAGAACGGGCGGCTATATGTTCAGCTCATCAACGGAAACGGCGGTCACGCAGGCACCAACTTCGCTACGGAAGACTGCATCCCGCCGGCACTGGATATTGCGCTGACCATCCGTCTGGACAAAAAGCCTGCCGCACTGGTGCTCCAGCCTGCAGGCAAAGCGCTGGATTTCACATGGGCTGACGGTATCGCTTCTGTTACCGTAGACAGAGTAGACATCCATGAAATCGTAGAGGTCATCGAATAAATCCACAAGAAAAAGCCGTGTCCGATACCGGATGCGGCTTTCTGTATTCAGCAAAGGGAGCGGATGTAGTTCTGCAGATCGGCAAATCCGCCATTGGGGTAGTTGGAAATATCTTTCCCTTTGGTATTCAGCAGGCAGTCGGTCAGCAGAAACACCTTCATCCCCACTCCGGCGGCAGGCATATCGTCACTGACATCGTTGCCCACCATCAGGCATTCTGCAGGATCGACACCGAGACTGCGGCAGATCTCCCGGTAATACGCCGGATTTGGCTTGCAGAAGCGGGAGTTTTCGTAGGTCGTGATCAGAGAAAAATCTTCCGGTTTCATCCCCGCCCAGCGGATCCGGCTTTCCGTAGCGATCATGGGAAAAATGGGATTGGTAGCCAGTACTGCGGTAAGTCCCAGTTCCTTGCACAGAGCAACGGTTCCGGCGGCTTCCGGGGTATATCCGCAGGATTCCCGCACCTTCTGAAAGTCTGTGCGATAAAAATTGTCAAAATGAGAAATATGTTCTCTGGCGGAATCGCCATAGATGGCACAGAATGTATCCCAGAAAACGGTTTCGTTGGTCTGCTCACCAGTGTTTTTCACCATAGCAGCCGTTCCTTTCCAGACAGTTCCTGTCAGCATTTCCGGATTGTAGCCCAGAGGCACAGAATATTCCGCAAGCAGTCCAAAATAGGCTTTGATAAACAGATCATAATCCATCGGCAGAAGGGTGCCGTCCAGATCAAACAGCACAGTGGTTACAGGCATATTTTTCTTCCTCAATAAAAATGATTTCTGCCGTTCAGTATACCATACTTTTCCCTGCCTGTCAATGATTCCGTTGACAAAGGACAGGCTGCCGTGTTATAATGGCAAAAACGGGTATTCAACGATCGGAGATATTTCTATGGCAACACTGTATATGCTCACGGAAACCAGTAAATTCATGATGTCTTTTGTCATTGTGACGGACAAAAACAACTGTATCATTGTGGACGGAGGACGACCGCTGGATATGCCTCTGCTGAAGGAAGCCGTTGGCGGCAGACATATTTCCGCCTGGATTCTGACCCACGCACACGATGACCACATTTCAGGCTTTACGGATGAAATGGCAAAAAACAGCGGCGCAGATTTTGATCTGGAAAAGGTGTACTACAACTTTCCGGACTATGATGCGCTGATCGATAACCACAATGTGCCAGACTATACCTATTTCCGCACAGAGCTGGAGGAAATGCTGCCGGCTTTCAATGCAGTCAAAGAAAAGTTCGCAGAGAAAGAACATATCGTGACCCAAGGGGAAAGTATTGATGTGGATGAAGTGCATATTGAGTTTCTGTACGCCTTCCATGACGGGCTGTATGCCAATCTGATGAACGACAGCTCTCTGGTCTTCAAAATGACCACACCGAATACTTCCGTTCTGTTTCTGGGGGATCTGGGTCCTGACGGCGGCGATGTGCTGTTCCGGGAATCCAGAGACAAGCTGCCCTCTGCTATTGTACAGATGGCACATCACGGACACATGAACGTATCCATGGAAGTCTATGCCGCCATCATGCCCAAGATCTGCCTGTGGTGCGCCCCGGACTGGCTGTATGCGGAGCCGGAAGTCCCTGCCTATCTGGCAGACGGAGAAAAACTGCGCCGTATGGGACGGATCCGGATGTACGGCACTGCCCTGACCCGCCGGTGGATGGATCTGCTGGGCGTGGAAAAGCATTATGTCACAGCAGACGGAACCCAGGTGATTCCGCTGTAAGGAGAGGTATCATGCACATCATTGATGGAAAAAGCTATGACCTGATCGTCTGCGGCTGCGGGGTTGCCGGATTCACTGCCGCTGTACAGGGCGCCAGAGCCGGACTGAAAACCGCAGTCATCGAGCGATACGGTATGCCCGGAGGTATTCTGACCGTTGGCGGCAACAACGATATTGCCCAGTTTTTCGCACACCACAAGCAGGTGATCCGGGGCATCGGCTGGGAGTATGTGACCCGGCTGGCGGAGGCTGGCTATGCAGTAATCCCGGACAAAATGGCGGACGGTCCACACTGGATCTACGGCGTTCACGTAAATATTCCGGCGGCGGCACACATGATGGATATGATGCTGACAGAAGCCGGGGCAGAGCTGTACTACGGACAGCCGGCAGCTGCTGTGGAAACGGAACATACGGAGGAGGAGAACGGTATTCTTGTTACCGGTGTGGTGATCGCTTCCAAAGAAGGACTGCGCCGTCTGCGGGGGAAAGTCTTCATCGACTGTACCGGTGACGGGGACGCCGCTATATATGCCGGGGCACAGTACGAATGCGGTGGGGAGAGCGAAGACGGTTTTCTCCAGCCCGGCACCATTCGGTTTTATCTGGACAAGCTGGATCTGCCGGAAGACGTAAAGAACAACGCCGACCGGATCCTGCGGGAATACCGGAACAACGGCAGAATGGATCCCACCGATGTGAGAGGGCGAACCATGGATACCATGCTCTCCGCCCGTGGAAACAACATCGGACACGTTTCCGGCTTCAACGGTGCTGACAGCGATTCCCGCACCGCTTCCGAAGTGGCAGGCAGAGCATCCATTTACCGGCTGATGAACGCTCTGAAAGACGCCGGGGTACCCATGGATCCCTTTCCGCCCATCGAAGTCATCGCACCGGAGGTAGCAGTCAGAGAATCCCGCCGGATCCTGTGTGACGGGTACATGACGGAGGAAAAGTATGTTTCCGGGTACGAATACCCCGATGCGGTATGCACCTCTTTTTATCCCATCGATCTTCACCGGCACGGGGACAACGGCATCCGCCAGACCTTCCTGACCGACGGACAGATCCCCACTGTCCCCCTTTCCGCTCTGATCGTGAAAGGTATTTCCAATATGCTGGTAGCAGGACGCTGTGCTTCCGGCGACAGACTTGCCAATTCCGCTTACCGGGTGAAGGCATCCTGCATGGCTATGGGGCAGGCTGCGGCTGCCTGTGCGGCTGTGGCACTGCGTGACGGTGTGACCCTGCGGCAGGCTGATCTGGAAAAAATCCGTACGCTCCTGCGGCAAAACGATGCGATTGTTACTGCGGCGGATGTGACGGATTGAACCGATTTTCACAAGCAAAAAACGCTTCCGAAAAGGAGGCGTTTTGCATTTATCTATTTGGACATTCTATTATTTTCTCCGATACGGACAGCGCACCACCGGATCGGCATCCAGCTTCAGCGGACGGAAGCAGGCGCAGCAGCCCACGCAGCCCGAAGGTTTTCCTTCTTCCAGTCTGTGCAGTACACCGGGATCCTGCAGGAAGGGACGTGCCATAGAAACCGCATCTGCACCGGCGTCAAACAGGTCATCCACATCGTCCATGGTGCGGATGCCGCCCACCGCAATCAGAGGCAGGCTGGTTTCGCTGCGCAGTCTGCGGATGTTGTCTAGGAAATACGGTTCTTCCGGCATTCCCTGTCTGGCAGAACTCCAGCCGGAGATTTCCGCCGCATCCATGCCCAGCCGGTCGCAGAGATTCAGTACCGTCACAATATCTCTGTGATATTCTTCCGTATTGTTCCGGTCGTCTCCGTTGATCTTCATAAACAGCGGTGTCCGGTCGCCGCAGACGGTTTTGATCTCCTCGAAAATCTCCAGGATGATCCGGAACCGGTTTTCCGCACATCCGCCGTATGCATCCGTCCGGTGGTTGTATTCCGGATAGAAGCACTGGGACAGCAGATACAGATGGGCGCCGTGGAGCATCACTCCGGAAAAACCGGCATCCACGGCTCGTTTTGCCGCCGCACCGAAGGCTTTCACAACCCCGGCAATTTCGTCCGGTGTCATGTTATCCGGTGTATACACTTTTCTCCCGCCGTTGTGCCCTTCCGCTTTCATACCACCGTGACCAAGCTGCATGACAGCCGGAATCCCCTTTGCCTGAGCGGCTTCTGCTATGGCGGCGGTTTCTGCAGCGTACTCGTCCGACCAGACGGCGTTCTGCCAGTCGTTGCTCCGTCCTTCCGGCGAGACACAGGTGTGTGCAGTGATGATCATACCCAGGGGCTGCACGGCCAGTTCTCTGTATACCTCCACCTCATAAGGGGGCAGGTGGGCGTCCGGCGTGGCGGCAAACATTTCCGTAGCGGAGCGCACCGCTCTTCCCGGCAGGGTAATATTGCGTAAAGACAGCGGGGTGAACAGCTTATGCGTCATAGGAATACCTCCAACCTCTTATTCTTCTGTTTTGATCCGTGCGTCCGTATCGTGGATACCGCACATTCCGGCATAGATCCCACCAAGACGCAGCAATTCTTCGTGTGTGCCCGTTTCGGCAATTCTTCCGTCCTGCAGAACAATGATCTTATCCGCCTTCCGTACCGTAGACAGCCGATGGGCAATGGCGATCAGGGTGTGTCTGCCGGTCAGGTTTTCAATGGCTTTCTGAATCTGTGCTTCCGTTTCATTGTCCACAGCGGATGTGGCTTCGTCCAGCACCAGTATGGGTGTGTTCCGCAGAACCGCACGGGCAATGGCAAGCCTCTGTTTCTGTCCGCCGGAAAGACGTACACCCCGCTCCCCGATCATGGTATTGTATCCATCGGGCATGGCACGGATGAAATCGTCCGCACAGGCGATCTTTGCCGCTTCATATACCGCCTCCTCTGTGGGACTGTCACAGCCGTAGGCGATATTGTCGTACACCGTACCGTTGAACAGAAAAACATCCTGCAGTACGATGGAAATATTGTCTCTGAGAGATTGCAGCGTGGCTTTCCGGGTATCGAATCCGTCGATGGTGATCCGTCCGTTCTGTGGATCGTAGAACCGTTCCAACAGGGAAACAATGGTGGTCTTCCCCACACCGGTTGCCCCTACCAGCGCAATCATCTGCCCCGGTTCTACCCGGAAAGAAATATCATCCAGCACTTTGATGACGTCACTGTATCCAAAGGTCACATTTTCAAATGCAATGCCTCCGTTTCCTTTGGGCATATCCACGGCATCCTCAGCTTCTTGGATCTCGCTTTCCGTATCCAGCAGTTCCAGAACCCGGTTTCCGCAAGCCCCCGCCACCTGAATATCCTCCGCCAGTCTGGCAAGAGCAGACAGAGGGCTGTAGAACAGGGAGAGGTACATGAAGAACCCCACAATATCAGCCGTGGACATGGTGCCGCCCATGGCCAGTACGCCGCCCACACCCATGACGATCACCGTTCCGATGGAGGTCAGAAATTCCACGGTGGGATGGTACATAGCGTTGTAGAAGTTGGCACGGACATTGACGTATATATAGTTTTTGCAGTATTCCTTCATACTGAGAGATTCTGTCCGTTCTTTCCCGAAGGCCTGGATTTCCTTCATGCCGGAGAGGTTATCCTGGGTTCGGGCATTCAGTCCCGCCAGCACCTCCTGATTGATTTTGAACAGAGGGGCAACTTTGGTAATGAAGATCCGGGACAGAAGGATAATAAAGGGAACCGGCAGCAGGGTAAACGCTGCCAGCGCGGGATTGATGGTGAAGATCATTACCGCTACCCCCAGGATGACGATCACATTCATTGCCATGTCCGGCAGGGAGTGGGCGATCAGCACTTCCAGCTGTCTGGTATCGTTGATCATCCGGGACATGATTTCCCCGGTCTGCTTATCGGAATAATACCGCATGGACAGAGACTGGAGCTTGTCGTAGCACAAAGAGGTCAGATGTCCCACAAAATTCCATGCGCCTACATGGGACTGCCACATAGCCAGAAACCGGAATACGCCCCGCAGCAGGTATGCCCCCACCATGATGCCCACATAGGTCAGAAGAATGCCGGTGGTCAGCTTCTCCGGCGCGACCAGCAGCGCAGTCAGCCGACGCACCGCCTCCGGTGTCACCAGATTCAGAAGGGAGGAGCCTATCAGTGCCAGCACGGTGACAAGCAGCGAACCCCACCAGGGTTTCGCTATCATCAGCAAACGTTTTATCATATACAGTATCTCCTCCGGTTTACAGGATCTTTCCTGTCAGGTATTCCAAATGGGTCTGGTCCGTCACCTTGTTTACATCGAAGGACAGATTGCAGAAAATCCCTCTGCCGCCCGCTTCATCCACGGACAGAACCTTGTTTTCCGCTTCCATATTATAAAAACCCATGCGGTAGTTGGTTACCACAGAATTGAACTTCCCTTCCGCGCAAAATGCGGTATGGGCAATCTCTCTTGCACTGTACCACCAGCAGAAGCAGTTGTCAAAGGTACTGGAAATGCTGTTGGACGTGCGGAAGCCGGTACTGAAATGATCGCTGTAGGCGTAATCGTACCAGTTGTTGCCGCTTAGATCCCAGAAACCGCAGCTGTTCACATAATCCGTATAGTCCGATGTATACAGCGGATGGATATTGCGCAGGCAGTTGCCGGAGGAGCACAGCTTTACGCCCACAAAAACATTGGCGATCCGCATATTGGTCAGGGTGTTGTCGTATCCTTCCAGCAGAACACCGATAGAGTCCGTATCGCCGCTGCCAACAATGTTCACCTGGGTGATATCCGCATCGGAAGAGCCGGAGTTGGCTCCCCGCTTGATGTGGATACCCACGATGGTATGTTTGATGGACACGTTATGTACATGGGTTTCTCTGCCGCCGTCGATGGATATGCCTTTTGCCCGGTTCATTCCGTCTACAATACCGCCGGCAAAGGAATAATTGCTGCCAATGGTACGGATATCGTTTGCCGGATGGATGGCACCCAGACGTATCATGGCTTCGTCACTGTTCCAGTTCTCCCCTGCCTGCAGGACTGCATAATTGGAAAGCTGCAGATCCACGCTTTTCTGCGGATGGGCAGGGGTACAGATGGGTTTGTCCAGCCGATAGATCCCGTCCGGGAAAAAGATAGTTCTGTTGGGGTTTTCGTCAATCAGTTTCTGGAGTTCGTCCGATACATCCCGGCTGCCGTCTGCCGGAATGGTATCGGTGACGATGATATATCCGCGGTTTTCATAGTTTTCCATTGATGTTTCTCCTTTTCAGCCGCATAGCCTGCTGAAGTATGTTTCTTTGGCACCATTATACAGGAAAGTTGCTTTGTATGCAATCCTTTCCAGAATCTTTTTACCAGTATATTGTCCGATATTTTCCGTTTCCCATTGACCCAGCTGTACACAGATGGTATAATGGTGATATACCTTATCCCGATAAGGAGACAGATTATGCGAAAAAGTCCCTTCATCATCCCACGCCATTCTCCGGCTGTTCACCTTTCCATAGGTCTCATGGCTGCTGCCGGAGTGATCCGGATTCTGTATTTCTGCCTTACGCCATGGATGCCGGAGCTGTTCTTTGTCCATCTGTTTCTGCCGCTTCTGGCAATCCTGCTGTTTCTGGTGACCGTTCCTCTGACCGGCGAAACTACACCCCAGTGGACGGTAACTTCCGTTTTCACGGGTGTCGTATTCTTTATCCTGAAATCCTTCACATTCACCACAGTTCTGCACACAACACTGTGCATTCTGCTGTATCTGACGGTGATCACCCTGTACGGTCTGACCATTTTCGGGGTCATCCCCACCAAGTACCTGCTCTACCCCCTCTTCGGTCTGCCCCTGCTCTACCATATTTTCGTGGAAGATATGGAATATTACATTCTTGCCTTCCCCCGTCCTCCTTTTGTGGAATGGCTTCCGGAGATATCGGTACTGTGTATTATGGCATCCCTGCTTGCGCTGTCCTTCGGCATCCGGAAGCGGGGAAACTGAAAAAAGCTGCTGTCCACCGGTTATAGTCCCGGCGGGCAGCAGTTTTTGTTTCATCGGATCATCAGGTTTTCCACAAAGTCACCAATCTCAAAGGAAGGCTCACCGTCACGTACGACAATCCCGTGGATCCGGAAATTTTCCAGTACAAATCCGTCCATGGTGTGTTCAGCATCCATCCCCCGGATCCGGCTTTTGTACAGCACCGGTGCGGCACAGTCAATGTTCTGCATCCGCACATCCTTCACACATTTGCCGTAGGTCTTGGCGTAGGCGTCCACATAGTTGCAGTCAAAGATACGTCCGTTGGTCATGCGCTCGATGCGAATCCCGTCCCACTCGATATCGTAGAAGGACGCAAGATCGGCGCAGAAAATGGCCATGACACCCATGAAAAATTCGCTGTATTCCTTATGTTCCAATACATCGATATTCCGGAATGCGATATGGCAGAAATAGTTTTCGTCTTCCTTCTTTGATTCCGGTCCCACCAGCATATTGTGGGCACAGTCCGCCCAGAGAATGCAGTTTTCCATGAGGATATGCCGGTTGTCGCCGCCAAAGGATTTGATGGAAATATTGTCGTCAAAATTCCGCACAAAACAGTCGGCGATATACACATTCTGACAGGAGCAGACATCAAAGCCATCGCTGTTGGGGTTATAGCATATCTGTTTCAGATCCGTGATCTCCACATCCCGGCAGCGCACAAGACACAGCGTCCAGCCGGGGGAATCCAGCATAATGATCCCATCCATCCGCAGACCGCTGCATTCGTCCCCACGGAACAGCTGAACCCGGTGCTTATCCACATCATGGTTTTCCTTTGCAGCGGAAATCACGCCATGACCGCACAGCCGGATATTATTCCCTGCCGCCCGGATATAGCCGAACACCACGGCATCACCATCGAGATACACAGTTTCGCCGTCCCCGATTTCCAGATATCCCGCATCATGAACGCCGGGACCGAATACACGTACCTTATCCCCCGACGGTATCTCAGCAGGCAGACAGGCGTAGATAAACAGGTTCCGGTACAGATCTCCATCCAGTTCCAGAGAGAATTTCTGCGGTTTTTCCAGCCGGATGACAATGGTTTCTCCATGAATCTCATAGGGAATTCCCGCCTGCAGGGGTCGGATGCAGACTTCCCTCCACGGACGGTTCGGTTTTACGGTCAGGAGCAGCGGAGCGGAAAAATCCCAGTCCACGGAGCAGAATGTCATTTTTTCGTAGGACATGGAGTAGTCCTTGAAGCGGTTCCCCACGGTGGCATGGGCGCAGTACAGTTCGGTTTCCAGCCCCGGCACAGATGCGGTCACGCGGTAGTCGGCGGATGGTTCCAGCCCCTTCG
>JAFZET010000061.1 GCA_017560565.1 Clostridia bacterium
ACACAGGATACTGTCTATATCACAGAAACTATTCTTCTCCGTACTCAGACTTCTCCCGGTCAGGCGAGAGTTATGGAAAAGACTCAGCCCCCGATCAAGATCATCTCTCCCGGTCGTGTTTATCGTTCCGACGCTGTTGACGCAACCCATTCTCCTCTGTTCCATCAGTGTGAAGGTCTGGTTGTCGACAAGGGTATCACCATGGGCGACCTGAAGGGTACACTGGAAATGTTTGCACAGACCATGTTCGGTGCGGACACAAAGATCCGTTTCCGTCCCCACCACTTCCCCTTCACCGAACCCTCTGCGGAAGTTGACGTTTCCTGCTTTGCCTGCGGCGGTAAGGGCTGCCGTCTGTGCAAGGGTGAAGGCTGGATCGAAATTCTGGGCGCCGGTATGGTACATCCCAACGTACTGCGGATGTGCGGCATCGATCCCGAAGTATATTCCGGTTTCGCATTCGGTCTGGGCATTGAACGTATCGTTATGCTGAAGTATCACATTGACGATATGCGTCATCTGTATGAAAACGATGTTCGTTTCCTGCACCAGTTCTGATTATCCCCGCTTCTGCTGAATTTAATGTGATAACGAGAGAAAGGTTTATATAGATATGCAGCTTTCCATGAAATGGCTGGCCGACTATACGGACGTCAGCGATATCAGCATAAAAGAGTATTGCGACAGAATGACTATGACCGGCTCCAAGGTGGAAACCTTTGAAGTGCTGGCTGAAGACATCACCAAGGTGGTTGTCGGTAAGATTCTGTCTGTTGTTCCCCATTCCAACTCCGACCATCTGGTAATCTGTCAGGTGGACATCGGTGCGGGCGAACCTGTACAGATCGTGACCGGTGCGAACAATGTGTTTGCCGGTGCGGTTGTTCCTGTGGCTACCGACGGCTCTACCCTGCCCGGCGGCGTGAAGATCAAGAAGGGCAAGCTGAGAGGCGAAGTTTCCTGCGGTATGCTCTGCTCCATCGGCGAACTTGGTCTGACCACCCACGATATGCCCGGTGCAGTGGAAGACGGTATTCTGATCCTGAACGATGTTGGTCTGGCGGATGCTCCCATCGGCTGCGACATCCGGGAAGTACTGGGTCTGTCCGACACCGCTGTGGAATTTGAAATCACCTCCAACCGTCCCGACTGTCTGTCCGTGATCGGTCTGGCCAGAGAAAGTGCTGTTTCCTTCGGTCGTGAACTGAAGCTGACCGCACCTGCCAAGCCTGCAGTCCGCAATGACGGCGAGACCATTGACAAGTATCTGTCTGTTGACATTCTGAATACCGAGCTGTGCACCCGCTATTCCGCTCGTGTTGTAAAGAATGTAAAGATTGCTCCCTCTCCCCTGTGGCTGAGAATGCGTCTGCGTGCTTCCGGTGTCCGTCCCATCAACAACATCGTGGACATCACCAACTATGTCATGCTGGAATACGGTCAGCCCATGCACGCATTTGACTACAAGTGCCTGGACGGTTCCCACATTATCGTACGCAATGCAGCCGATGGCGAAAACTTCATTTCTCTGGACAACGAAGAACACAAGCTGGACGCCGCTTCTCTGGTGATCGCAGACGAAAAGAAGGCTGTAGCTCTGGCCGGTGTTATGGGTGGTCTGAACAGTGAAATCACCGATGATACCGTTACCGTTGTCTTTGAATCCGCTATGTTCCATCCGGGCAACGTGCGCATTACCGCCAAGAAACAGGGTATGCGTACCGAATCCTCTGCACGGTTTGAAAAGGGTCTGGACAGTGAAAACACCATGCCCGCACTGGATCGTGCCTGCGAACTGGTGGCTCTGCTGGGAGCCGGTGAAGTTGTGGACGGTACTATCGATGTATACCCCACAAAGAAGGTTCCCTTCACGATGGCTCTGGAAGCGGAAAAGATCAATGAATTCCTCGGTGTGGAACTGACCAGAGAATACATGGCTGATATCTTCCGTGCGCTGGACTTCGGTGTTTCCGAAGACAACATGACCCTGACCGTTCCTACCTACCGTGACGATGTCCGCTGCATGAACGACCTGGCGGAAGAAGTCCTGCGTATCTACGGTTACGACAAGATTACCTCCACCCTGTCCTCCAAGGCTACACCCACCAACGGCGCACGTACCGAAAGACAGAGCTTTGATATGAAGCTGCACGATCTGCTCTGCGGCATGGGTCTGGACGAAATTGAAACCTTCTCCTTCATCAGCCCCT
Source organism: Clostridia bacterium (assembly GCA_017560565.1). Classification (GTDB taxonomy): domain Bacteria; phylum Bacillota; class Clostridia; order Oscillospirales; family CAG-272; genus UMGS1696. Next base: position 2,211 of record JAFZET010000061.1, read on the forward strand.
CCTGGTATACAAAGATCCGTCTGGCTGACGATGATGCACGCCGTACTTCCGTTGTGATCTCCAATCCTCTGGGCGAAGATACTTCCGTCATGCGCACCACCATTCTGCCTTCCATGCTGAAGGTTCTGGCTGACAACGCTTCCGTAAAGAACAAGGAAGTGGCTCTGTTTGAAATGGGTAAGGTATATCTGCCTTCTGCTGAAACTGAACTGCCTGCCGAACCCGGTCATCTGGCACTGGGCTTCTATGCCGGTGACGACAAGAAGGGCGAAGGCTTCTACCGGATGAAAGGGATTCTGGAAGCCATTCTGTACATTGCCGGTATTGAAGATGCCGACTTTGCGCCCTGCACTGACGACCCCACCTTCCACCCCGGTCGCTGTGCCGTTATGTCCAAGAATGACGCCAAGCTGGCTGTCTTCGGTCAGATTCATCCCGAAACCGCTGACAACTACAACTTCAATGTACCGGTTTATGTTTGCGAACTGGATATGGAAGCTCTGTATGCTGCCCGCCGTCTGATGATGGACTACAAACCGCTGCCCAAGTACCCGGCACTGGAAAGAGACTTCTCCTTCGTATGCGATGAAGAAACGCCCGCCGGTCTGATTGCCAGAGAAATCCGTGAAATCGGCGGCAAGACCGTGGAAGCTGCAGAACTGTTTGATATCTACAGAGGTCCTCAGGTAGGTGAAAACAAGAAGAGCGTTTCCTACGCCGTTCAGCTGCGTGCGGATGACCACACTATGACCGATGAAGAAGCCGACGCAACCGTGAAGAAGATTCTTGCCGGTCTGGCTGAGAAGCACGGTATTACCCTGAGACAGTAATCTTATAGAAACGGGATTCCGGGAGAGGCAGAGTCTTTTCCCGGTTTGCCTGTTTGTGGAGACTTTTCTGTCTCTATCTTACTTAACTGGAGGATAACTATATGCTGACCTATCCTATAGAGATTGCGGGTGTAAAGCGGGCGCTGCCCATCTGCCCTCTGAATGAAACTCTTGCCATCGGTGCTTTTGTGATCTTCGGAGATCCGGAGCTGACCACAGCCGCTGCCGATGCCCTGCTGAAAATCGCACCGGAATACGATTACATCATCACCGCGGAAGCTAAGGGAATTCCGCTGGCGCATGAAATGGCCAGACTTGCCGGAAACCAGAAATATTTCGTGGCGCGCAAAAAGGCAAAGGCTTACATGAGCGGCGTATTTGAAGTAACGGTGCAGTCCATCACCACCGCCGGAGAACAGAAACTGTTCCTTGATAAGGCAGATGCCGATCTGATCTGCGGAAAGCGTATCCTGATCGTGGACGATGTGATCTCCACCGGAGAAAGCCTCAGTGCCGTTGAACAGCTTGTGGAGGCTGCAGGCGGTATCATCTGCGGCAGAATGGCTATTCTTGCGGAGGGAGATGCACAGGTACGGGAGGATCTGCTGGATCTGGAAAAACTGCCGTTGTTCAACACTGACGGAACCGTTCTGGAAGGTACGCTGCACTGACTTTTTCGCACAACTCTTGAACCTTTTGTGGGGGAATTATGAATATCATTATCATCGGTGCCGGAAAAACCGGAGAAGAACTGATCCATTCACTGCTTGCGGAAGGACACAACATCGCCGTTATCGATCCGAAGTATTCCGTCATTGAAAACATTCTGGAAACCTATGATGTTCTTGGCATCTGCGGAAGCGGCGTTGTTACGGAAACTCTGTGTCAGGCAGGTGCCGCCGAGGCGGATCTGGTCATTGCCTGCACGCCTCAGGATGAGATCAATGTACTTTCCTGTGTCATCGCCAGACGTCTGGGTGTAAAAAGCTGCATCGCCCGGGTACGAAATCCGGAGCTGAATGCACAGACCCAGTTCATGCGGCGGGAGCTTGGGATCGATACCATGATGAATCCCGATTATTATGCTGCGTTTGCCATTTCCCGTATCCTGCGGATTCCCAGTG
>JAFZET010000008.1 GCA_017560565.1 Clostridia bacterium
CGAAACAGAATAACCCCTTAGTCTCTAATAGGCAAAAGGGGTAACACCCAAACACAACTGAATAGCTGCATCACAGCATTTATACGGATACTGCAGATAGTATGCCAAGACCGGACAAACTCCGTGAGCGTGCCTGCAGGTGAAATACGGGCATAGCCCGGATCCGCAAGGCGTAATACACCATATACGCGGTCGAAAGCCAGGGCGCAGGAAATGGGCTGTGATGGCAGTGTCAATACTGTAAACAATAATGCGAGGTAAGCTTAATGAAATACATAATGCTGGAGAAATATCCCGATGTCCTGACACCGGATCATGTGATAGAAATACTGAATATCGGACGTAATAAGGTTTATGAGATGTTGAACAATGGAACAATCAAAAGCATACGGATCGGTCGCAAGCACAGAATCCCCAAAAAGATACTAATTGAATATTTGGAAAATTCATGACTTATGTCTATCAATACGACAGAATTTCTGCTATAATACGGAAGTCAGAAATGTGTGCTGTCGTTAAGGAGGTTCAAAAATAATGAACGGTAGCATTCAAACGAAAAACGGCAAATTATATGCTGTTTTATCATACAAGGGAGAAAATGGTGCTTACAAATATAAATGGGTAAACACCGGTCTTCCTGTTCGCGGCAATAAGAAAAAAGCTGAAGCGATGATCCCGGAGTATATTGAGCGTTTTCGTTATCTTGAGGAAGTCAAGAAAGACGAAAACAAAATAATGTATGTTGATTACATTCTTGATTGGCTGGAGCGCAAGAAAAATAAAGTTCAGCAATCCACCTGGGAAGGGTATGAAACATATGCTAAGTGTCACATCATTCCGTATTTTGAACCGCTGAATCTGGAGATCCGTGATGTTACACCAAAACACATCATGGATTATTTCGAAAGCAGATTGGTATGCGGTCGCAAGGATCATAAGCCTGGCGGTCTTGGTCATGAAGCAATCAAGAAACACAAAACGGTTATGAACATGGTTTTTGAAGATGCACTGATTGCAGAGCTTGTCAACCGAAATCCTGTAGAACACGTTCCTATTCCCAAAAGAGAGGATGAGGAGTTAACAGAAAGAGTCTTTCTGACCGTCGAGGAGGCCAACACGATGCTTGAAGCCTTCCGTGGGCATGAATTACAGGCACTGATCTACACAACGCTGTACTACGGTCTGAGACGTTCTGAGGTGCTTGGATTGAAGTGGAACGCTGTGGATTTTGATCGGAATACTCTTAAAATTCAGCATACTGTTGTTAAGAACAGAACTGTGGTTGCAAAAGACTCTACGAAAAGTATTGCAAGCAGGCGTACATATCCGTTACTCCCTGAAGTCAGAGAAGTGCTTCTGCGGCTGAGAGAGCAGCAGGAGAGCAACAGGTCTCTGTTCGGTTCTGAGTATAACATGAACGATTATATCTTTGTGTGGCCCGATGGACATCTGTACCGTCCCGATTACATTACAAGAAGTTTCAAGAAGGTTCTTGTGAAGAAAGGGCTGCCCGATATGAGATTTCATGATATCCGTCATAGCACAGCCAGTATTCTTTATGATACCGGATGGGAGCTGAAGGATATTCAGGAATGGCTCGGACATAGTGATATCGAAACCACCGGCAACATTTACACCCATATCAGCAAGGCAAGAAAAGAAAAAATGGGGAATGGACTTGCCGGAACCTTCAAACTTTAACTGCAAAAAAATAAAGATCATTCAAAAAAAGAAATGATCCTTTAAGAAAACTTTGTGTCGGCTGCATTTTTTCTCTGCATTTTCTGTCTCAAACCTGCGGATTTCCATTAGAAAGTCATTAGAAAAGCGGCTTTTTCTAATGGAGCACTCCGCGGGTAGAGGCAGGGTATACGAAAAATAACCTGAAAAACAGCCGATTTAGCCTTAAAAACAAAAGAAAAATAGACGAAATGACCATCTCACCTGTCCATTTCGTCTATTCCCTGGTCTGAGTGACTGGACTTGAACCAGCGGCCTCTACCACCCCAAGGTAGCGCGCTCCCAACTGCGCCACACCCAGATACACAGTGCCTTGCGAGTTTGCTTTGTGCTCTCCCCTGACGGCTTGTATAGTATACCACACCATAATCACTTTGTCAACCCCTTTTTTGAAATTTTTTCAATTTTTTTGACAACCCTTTTTTCGTACAAAAGCCGGTCTGTTTTTAATGCATCCCGGGAAGCACACAGTATTTTTTCTCATGAATTCCGTTGCGGAGGGGTTCCATTTTAGAGGAGAATATGCTATAATGAAGAAAATCGTACAATAAATTTATTTACAACAGGAGAAATTATATGCAGTTTGAACCTCATGAACAATGGATATGGCTTCCGGCTGACAAATACCCCGACAGACAGACCACAATACATTCCACCATGTCCGGACAGAACAGGGAAAAGCAGGGCAACTATACCGTTGTCTGCTGTGAAAAAACATTTTCCCTGGGAAAAGCCATCGAATCCGTCCACATCCGTACCAGCGGCGACACCTTCTTCCGTCTGTTCATCAATGACGAATACTGTATCACGGGTCCTGCATCCGTAGGTGGCGATTTCCTGCGGAACGAATGGGTACGTCCCCAGCATTATGCCACAGAACTGGATTTGCGGTCGGATTATCCTGGTCTGGCTTACGGGAACATTGCCTTTAATGCCATCATCCGTATGTGTCCCACCCAGATGTTTGAATTCTCCCAGTCCCACGGCGGCTTTTTCCTGACTGCTCACGTCCGGTTTACAGACGGTACCAAAACCATCCTGCTGACGGATGAAGACTGGACAATGACCGTTCTGCCCGCCTATACCGGTGTGTGTGTCTATGACGGCACAAAGAAACCGGAGGAACCGGTAAACGCTGTGCGGGTGACCAATGTGTGGCACAGCCTGACCTCTCCCATTCCATCCTGTAACGAAACCAGAGTATATCCAAAATGTGAGGATCCGTCTCTGGTGTATAAAAACCATCCGAAGGGACCGGAAACGCTGGTCGTTCCTGCCGGGGAAACCGTGGAGACTGTTTTTCGGATGGATATGATCTATACCGGGTATCCCTGGGTAAGAGTCAGAACAAACGGCACCGTGAAAATGGAGATTCGGTGTGCGGAAACGGAGGAAGGCGGTTCCGGCGAATGGTATACCTTTACAGAAGATACGGTGTACATGGGCACATTCCTCCACAGCGCAGGGAAACTGCGTGTGAAAGTAACCAATGAAGGAGATGAGGCCGCAGAATTGTGTATCCTGTTTGCCCCCTCTCATTATCCTGCCCCCGTCTGTGCGCTTACCACCACCTCCGATGCCGATCTGGATCTGGTGACAAAGGTCTGTACCCATACCCTGAAATACTGCCGTCAGACCCTCCATGTGGACAGCGGACGGCACTGCGAACCCATGGCATGCACCGGGGACTATTACATTGAATCCCTGATGACTGCGTTTACCTTCGGAGATATGCGTCTGGCAGCTTTTGACGTACGCCGTACCGCTCAGCTGCTCCGGTATAACGACGGCAGAATGTTCCACACCACCTACTCCCTGATCTGGGTGCAGATGCTGTGGGATGTATATATGCTGACCGGGGAGAAAGAACTTCTTTCCGACTGCGAAGATGCCCTGACCATTTTGCTGGAACGGTTTGAAACCTATCTGGGTGAAAACGGCATCATCGAAAATCCCCCGGACTATATGTTCATCGACTGGCTTTTCCCGGATGAAATCTCCACTCACCATCCGCCGAAAGCACTGGGGCAGACCTGCCTGAACCTGTTCTATTACGGTGCCCTGCGGACAGCGGCAAAGATATATGAAGCCAACGGGGAAGCAGCAATGGCCGTAAAAATGACCGGATGTGCCGATACCATCCAGCCGAAGATCGTTGAACTGCTGTACGACAGAGAACGCGGCTTGTTCTTTGAAGGTCTGAACACCCCAACACCGGAGCATCTGATCGGTCACTGGATGCCGCAGAATGTGGAAAAGCGGTATTACCGGAAGCACGCCAATATCCTTGCTGCCTATTTCGGGATTATGGACAAACCTGCCTGCCAGGCGATCCTTGATAGAGTGATGACGGACGAGTCCCTGGGGCTGCTGCAGCCGTATTTTGCACACTTCCTGCTTGAAGCCATCTACAGGAACGACTTGCGGGACAGATACACACTGGGAGTTCTGGAAATGTGGAAAGCACCGGTGAAAGACTGTCCCTACGGACTGGCGGAAGGGTTTGTGAAACCGGAACCCACCTACAGCTTTGACCACTCCCATGCATGGGGCGGAACCCCTGCTTACGCACTGCCTTTGGCTCTGACCGGTCTGGAACTGCTGGAACCCGGATACGGCAGAATCCGCCTGAACCCCTCTCTGCTGGGGCTGGAATACGCATCTGCGGAAATCCCTACCCCCTATGGTATGATTACCGTAACCCAGAAGCAGGGCGAAGAACCGGAGATCACGGTACCGGACGGTATCGTTTTGGAGTAAAGCGATGCAACGGAAAATCATTCCCGCCTTGCTGGCATTTCTGATGCTGACAGGATGCGGCGGCAAAGGCGGCATAAAAGTGGATTCTCTCTCTCCGGAAGAAATAGCAGAATCCTATCGCATCGCTGAAGAATCCCGTGCGGCATCGGAGTCCGAATCCATCCGGCTGGAACAGGAATCCAAAAAAGCCGAAGCGGAAGCCAAAAAGAAAGCCGAAGAAGAAGCGAAGGCGTTGAAAGAAGCACAGCTTGCGGAAGATAAGGAAATGGCTGTCCGGGACTTTGAAGAAAACCGGTACACCACCTTTGACGGCGTGGAATACGAGCTGACCTTTATGGATTCCTTCAACGGGCACTATCTGGACACCGATAAATGGGTGTACTGTCCCGAATGGGAGCGTGACGACTGTGTATGGAAGTCGGAAGGTGCCTGGCTGGAAGACGGAGCTCTGATTCTGGCGGTGACAGGGGACAAAATCCCATATACAGCCGGTGCTATCCGTACCAGAGATATCTTTGAACAGGCTTACGGATACTGGGAGGTACGTGCCAAACTGCCCCAGGCAGAAGGGATCAATGCGGCATTCTGGCTTATGTGTGACGGTGCCGGACATGCGGAAGTACCGGGCGGCAAAGACGGAACGGAAATCGACATTATAGAAGCCCCCCATCACGACTGGCAGCAGATCCAGCATGCCGTACACTGTGACGGATACGGGGATCAGCATAAAACCATGAATTATCCCATGGACATTCCCGGAATCTACGATGACCAATGGCATACTTTTTCTCTGGTATGGACGCCAGATAATTATTTCTTCTACGTGGACGGAGAGCTGACCTGGACGGTACGGGGAAACTGGGTCTGTCAGGTACCCTGCTACGCTAAGCTGACTGTGGCTGTGGGCGGCTGGGCAGGTGTGCTGGATCCCCAAAATGTGCCTGCGTATGGTATGCAGGTGGACTATATGAAAGTATATCTGCCGGTGGGAGGCTATCCTGCGGCGGATTCCTGAGTACGGTTTTATCTGAAAGGAGTTTTGTATGTATAACGCTGTTCCCATGCAGTCAACCTGTGCCACCATTGCCGCCCTGCTTGGCATTGAAGCACCGGCGGACGCCTATGCGCCCTGCAAGCAGGTGGTAAACTACGTTGAAAAACGTCTGGGCAAACCTGAGCGGGTCATCATGTACAACCCGGACGCCATTGCCCATCATTTATGGCAGAAGTATCCGGATCTGTATACCCCGGTGCTGGAGCTGTCCCCTTTGCCGGTACCGATCTGTACGGTAATGCCCTCCGTGACACCGGTTTGCTTTGCGTCCATGTATACCGGCGTATCTCCGGAGGTTCACGGCATCCGGAAATACGAAAAGCCGGTGCTGACCTGCGATACCCTTTTCGACTGCCTGATCCGGGCAGGGAAAAAGTGTGCTATCGTTTCCACGGCAGGTGACAGCATTTCCATGATCTTTCTGGAACGGGAAATGGACTATTTCATCTACCCAACCCTGGAGGAGGTCAACGAAAAGGCACATGAACTGATCGCAGAGGACAAATACGACCTGTTGGTGATTTACAACGCCAATTTTGACTCCATCATGCACCGGTACGGACCGGAATCTCCGGAAGCACTGGTGGCACTGGATCATAACTGCAGGGAATATGCCGCTCTGGCAGAACTTGCGGAAAAGACCGGTCGGAAAACCGCACTGGCGTTTGCCCCCGACCACGGCTGCCACGAAATCGACGGCGGCTGCGGCAGTCACGGTCTGGATATGGAAGAAGATCTGAATATTCTCCATTTCTGGAAGTGCATCGGCTGAAATGCGGAATTCAATATAAAAGGAAAAGGAAGGTATCCGGAAATCGGGCACCTTCCTTTTTTAGGAGGGGATGAAAATTCAACAAATAGAGCACCATCGCTGAAACAGCAAATGATTTTCTACGGAATTTGCACAAATATTCAGTATTACGTGAATACAGGATCATTGTATCAGATTTTTCAGCCAAAGTCAATAGGGATAGAAATATTTTTATCTTGCAATATTGAAAAATTCCAATACAGGAGTCCGGTTTCCGTGCAGTCGTACCTCTACAGCATCCGTGATCTCCATGGAATCCGGTTCAGCATGGCAGCAATACGCCCATACCGCAACCCCTGCCTCCGCTGCCTCCCGCAGTGCTTTCCCGAAAGCGGGATCTGTGGCATCATTGGGGGCAAAATACCGTACATCCTCCATCTGAATCACAAACAGGATCACAGCACCATGGCCTTCACCGACAGCCCGGATTAGTTCCCGGATATGTCTGACACCTCTCTCCGTTGGCGCATCCGGAAAAAATACTGCGCCGTCTTTTTCCAGTGTGACGCCCTTGACTTCCACATAGGTTTTCAGCCCGCCTTTTTCTGCCAGAAAATCCATACGTGACTCCCCATACTGCACTTCCGCACGGACGGAATCAAAACGGGTGCGTAGAAATGCTTCCGCCGCCTTGTTGGGTGCCTGGGAATCCATATTGATCAGCCGTCCTGCCTTTTCCACGACAATCAGGTCATAGGCTGTTTTCCGCACGGAGCCTTCCGCTGCCCGGCAGAGATATACCACAGCACCTGGAATAAGCAGTTCACGGCATCTTCCCGTGTTTTTGACATGGCAGATCACTTCCTCACCATCCAGCAGACAGTGGGCGATAAACCGGTTGGGACGCCGCAGGAATATGGCTCTGACGACGGAATCGACAGGATAATGCATCGTTGCCTCCATAGAAATAAGACTGTGCCGGACAAAATTCCGGACAGAACGCAGTACAGATGATTTCTGCGTATAGTATAGCAGATTCTGCAGAAGCAGTCAAGGAAAAAGGGAATACCGGCGAAACCCGTCGGACGAAAAAACGCACCGGGGCGGAAAATTCACCTGCTGTTCATTGACAATTCCGTAAGGGGGTATTATAATATAAGGTTGAACAGAGCTATTTTTCAGCTTGCTTATCTATAGAATATTGACGAAAGAAGGAAGTAAAGAATGTCCAATACCGAACACGGCGGCATCCAGATCGAGCTTGCCCATATATTCCCCATCATCAAGAAATGGCTGTATTCCGAAAAGGAAATTTTCCTCCGTGAAATCACCTCCAATGCCTGCGACGCTGTCACCAAGCTGCGCCGTCTGATCTCTCTGGGAGAAGCCAAGGGAATTGACGCCGAAAACGCAAAGATCACTGTTACCCTGGACAAGACCGCCAAAACCATCACTGTAACCGATGAAGGGATCGGTATGACCGAGGACGAACTGCGGAAGTACATCTGTCAGATTGCTCTGTCCGGTGCGCTGGATTTCATCCAGAAATACGAAGGCGAAGGGGATTCCGCCCAGAACGGGATCATCGGTCACTTCGGTCTCGGCTTCTATTCCGCATTCATGGTCAGCGAAACCGTGGAGGTTGTGACCCGCTCCTACACAGGTGCGCCTGCCGTTCACTGGTCCTGCAACGGGGATGGTGAATTCGATATTACCCCCGATTATGATACGGAAGACGAAATCGGCGCATACGGTACCTCTGTCATCATGCATATCAGCGAAGAAGGGGAAGAATTCCTCTCCGAATACAAGTTGAAGGAAGTGCTGGAAAAGTACTGTGCCTTTATGCCCGTACCGATCTATTTTGTGGATGCGGATAAGGCAGACGAAGAATGTCACTGCAAGGAAGAAGGGCATGAATGCCATTGTCATGAAGACGGCGGTGAATGCACCTGCGGAGAAGAAGGACACGAATGTACCTGCAAGGATGCCCAGCCCATCAATGACACCACACCCCTGTGGCTGAAGAATCCCTCCGACTGCACCGATGAAGAGTACAAGGAATTCTACCGGAAACTGTTCCACGATTACAAAGAACCTCTCTTCTGGATCCACCTGAAGGCTGACTATCCGCTGAACTTCAAGGGTATCCTGTACTTCCCCCGGATCGCCAACGAATATGAAAGCCTGGAAGGACAGGTCAAGCTGTATTATAACCAGGTGTTTGTGGCAGACAATATCAAGGAAGTGATCCCGGAATACCTGCTGATGCTCAAGGGTGTCCTGGACTGTCCCGAACTGCCTCTGAACGTATCCAGAAGCTACCTGCAGAACAGCGGTTATGTAACCAAAATTTCCGCACACATCACAAAGAAGGTGGGCGACAAGCTGAACGCCATGTTTGTGAATGACCGTGAAGCCTTTGAAGTGCTGTGGCGGGATCTGAAAACCTTTGTGGAATACGCCTGTATGCGGGACAGAAAGTTCTATGACCGTGTGAAGGATACAGTGCTGTTCGAAAAGTGCGCAGGGGGCTTTGTGACCCTGAACGAATATCTGGAAGCTGCTATGGAAAAGCACGAAAACAAAGTCTACTATGCCACAGACGCTACCGCCCAGACCCAGTATATCCAGATGTTCCGGAATGCCGGTATCGAAGTGCTGCTGCTGGATCGTGTGATCGATACCCAGTTCATTACCACCGTGGAAATGAACGGCGAAAACGTGAAGTTTGCCCGTGTGGATGCGGAAACTCCTGATGTGCTGAAGGATGACGGTGACAAGACGGAGATACCCGTGCTGAAGGATCTGTTTGCAAAGGTTGCGGGTGAGCATACCACCATCGCTTTCGACCGGTTCCGTGACAGTGCACCTGCCATTCTCACCGTTTCCGAAGAAAGCCGCCGGATGCAGGATATGATGAAGCTGTACCGGATGGAAGGCATGAGTGATTTCCCGGTGGAATCCACACTGGTGCTGAACACTGCCTCTCCGCTGGTGAACAAACTGACCGGTCTGTGCGACGAAGGAAAGGACGAGCTGGCAGAAATGATCGCCAAGCAGATCTTCGCCCTGTCCACTATGTCCCAGCGTCCCTTTACGGCAGAGGAGCTGAGCGCATTCCTGACCGACAGCTATTCCGTTCTGGATAAACTTTCCTGATGAACGAATACGAAATTTTCAGAGAAAACCTGGCGTATGCTGATCGGATGCACAGGCAGATCGCCGGAATCCGGGAAGCACAGTACGCCCAGATCGCCGATCGTGCCATGCATGCTTGGCGGGGAGAAACGGATACCGACCGGATCGCCTCTCTGTATCTGACCGGAGATCCCTTTACCACCCCTGAAGATCTGTCCCTGTTCCACACCAACCTGTGCAGCCCGGATTTTGCCCGGTTCTGTGCCCATTTCCGGAAGGATGCCTCCGCAGAAAACCTGTTTTCTGCCGAAAAGAACAGCATGATGGATACACTGCCGGACGGGGAAGACGGATTCTGGGACGGGGAAGAGCTGGAAGCGGAGGAATACGCCCGGACCGCCTATATGCAGAACAGCTATACAGACCGTGCCTGGCGTCAGTTTTCCGAAGCGGTTCCCGATATGACGGCGGAATATTTCAGCAGTTACCCTGCCGTGTGTGAGGAAGTATACAACGGTCGATGCCGGTACTGTATCCTGCCTCTGTACACCTCAACAGATGGTCAACTGATCTCTTTCCGGAAGCTGCTGGGAAAATATGATCTGAAGATTGCCATGGAAACGGAAGTGGAACTGGCAGATGAATCACTGATGCGCTTTGCTCTCCTCTGCCGCCGGCTGCCGGGACACAGGAAAGAAGCCTCTCCCAGATACATGGATCTGTCCGTGGTACTGCCGGAGAACGGATCTGCCGGGAATCTGATCGCATCCTGTGAGGCACTGGGAGCAGCTGTTTCTGCCGTGTATACCATCCCTCTGGAGTACGCTGACAGTACAGCGGAATTCTGCCTGGAGATGTACGTATCCGATGCGGATCTGGCAGGACTTGCGGTTTTCCTGGAAGCATCACAGCTGCGGTATACCGTAGTTGGTCTGTACAGCATGGTCTGAAAAGAAACAACCAAATTTCACATACAAGAAAGGACACAGCGAAATGGAACTTTACATGGAACGGTATTATGCCTGGCTGAACTCACCAAATGTTGACCCCGAAACCAAAGCGGAACTGGAAGCCCTGCAGAACAATACGGATGAAATCGCTTTTCGTTTTTCCTCTTATATGGAATTCGGTACCGGCGGTCTTCGCTCCAAAATGGGCGCAGGCACCGGTATGATGAACAATTACACAGTGGCACAGGCCACCGAAGGTCTGGCACGGATGATCGATTCTCTGGGTGCGGACGCAAAAGCCCGGGGCGTGGTGATCGGATATGACAGCCGTCATCACTCCGATGATTTCGCAAAACGCTCTGCGGAAGTTCTGACAGCCCACGGCATCCGTGTGTACCTGTTTGATGCTCTGCGTCCCACTCCCTGTCTGTCTTTCGGTGTACGTCATTTCGGTGCCATTGCCGGGATCAACGTGACCGCCTCCCACAACCCCAGCGAATACAACGGCTATAAGCTGTACTGGGAAGACGGCGCACAGCCTACCGCACAGATGGCGGACAAGGTGTCTGAACTGATCCTGTCTGCGGATATTCTGAATGATGTTCCCGCCGCTGAAAAAGCCGACTGGAGCCTTGTGACCATGGTGGGCAATGATTTCGATGAGATCTATCTGGACAGCCTGCTGAAGGAACAGGTCTATCCGGGTCTGGCTGCCAAGGCGGCGGATCAGCTGAAGATCGTATATACCCCCCTGTTCGGTGCCGGTGCAAAGCTGGTTCCAGAAATCATGAAGCGGATCGGCGCAAAGCATATCTATCCTGTAGAAGAACAGATGGCTCCCAACGGTGCGTTCCCGGGTCTTGCCAAGCCCAATCCGGAATACCCTGCTTCCTTTGCGCTGGGGATTGAGCTGGCGGAAAAGGTGAAGAGCGATCTGATCATCGCCACCGACCCGGATGCTGACCGTGTGGGTGTCATGGCAAGAGACAGGGACGGGCAGTTTAAGTGCATCAACGGCAACCAGATGGGTTCTCTCCTGCTGGACTATATCTTCAACGCACTGGAAGAACAGGGTACCATGCCTGCCGATGCATACTGCGTCAAGACCATTGTGACCAGTGAAATGGCCACTGCAATCTGCAAGGCTCACGGCGTGGAGCTGTACAATGTACTGACCGGATTCAAGTTCATTGCGGAAGTGATCCGTGAGCATGAAGAAGCCGGACATGGTACCTATCTGCTGGGCTATGAGGAAAGCTACGGCTACCTCAAGGGCGGTCATGCCAGAGACAAGGACTCCGTTGTGGCGTCCATGCTGATCTGCGAAATGGCGGCATACTATACCCTGAAGGGTATGACCCTGATCGATGCACTGAACGCACTGTACGAAAAGTACGGCTACTACAGCGAAAATGCGGCGGAGATCTATATGGAAGGTCTGGACGGCAAAGCGGCAATTGCCGGTATGATGGATGCTCTGCGTACAAAAATGCCGGAAGAGATCGGCGGCAGCGCAGTTGTCAACTTCCGTGACTATGTGGCTGAAACCTCTCTGGATGTGCGTACCGGCAAAACCGAACCCACCGGTCTGCCCAAATCCAATGTGCTGTACTATGCCATGGAAAACGGTTGTGTGGTGGTGGCAAGACCCTCCGGTACCGAACCCAAGATCAAGTTCTATATTCTGGCCTGCGGAAAGGACAGTGGGGAAGCGGCATCCAATACCGCAGCCTGCACAGCCTCCCTGGAGGTTCTGCTGGGACTGGAAAAAGGCAGCCTGAAAAAATAATCAATACCGGGACAGCAGTCGAATCCGTCTGCTGTCCTTTTCACGGAAAAACGGGAGATGAAAAATCTCCACAAAATGCCAAAAATGAACGGTTATCCCTTGTTCGTTCTGCTGAAATTTGAAAAAAGATACACTCCCTGCAAAAAACCTGTGGAAAGTAGTGCAGAAATGTGGTATAATAGAACGAATAAAAACGGATTATCCAAAATCTCAGAGAAGGACAGAGTTGCATTATGAAAAAATACTTGGTTCTGGAAAACGGCACTGTGTTTACCGGGGAAGCCTTCGGTGCAGACCGGGATGTGATCGCCGAAATCGTATTCAATACATCCATGGTCGGTTATGTGGAGATTCTGACCGATACCTGCAGCAGAGGACAGGCAATCTGCCAGACATTCCCTCTGGGCGGCAACTACGGTGTGTGTCTGGAAGACGCGGAAAACGAAGGTGAGGGTGCGGCTGCTCTGATCGTCAGAGAGTGTGCGGAAGTTCCTTCCAATTTCCGTGCTGAGCTTTCTCTGGATGCATTTATGAAACAGAAGGGCATTGCGGGGCTGAAGGGAATTGACACCCGTGCCCTGACCAAGATCCTCAGAGAACAGGGAACCATGAACGGTGCCATCGTATCCGATCCCGCTTCTGTGGATATGGACGCTCTGAAGGCATATAAAGCCGATACTGCCCCTGCAGGGACTGCCGCAGTGGTAAATCCGGAAGGGAAATATAAGATCGCAATGATCGATTTTGGTCGGAAGGACAGCATTGCCAGAGAATTTGCCGACAGAGACTGTCAGGTACATATCCTCCCTGCCGATGCTTCTGCCGAAGATGTACTGGCGATCGCCCCCGATGGGATCGTGCTTTCCGCAGGCCCCGGCGATCCGGCAGAGAATGCGGCAGCCGTGGAAACCATCAAGGCACTGGCAGACAAAAAGATCCCTACCATGGGCATTCATAAAGGGCATCTGATCCTGGCTCTGGCAAACGGCTTTGCTGTGGAAAAGCTCCACCATGGTCACAGAGGCGGTCAGCCCGTGCGGAATCTGGCGGCAGGACATCTCCATGTAACCGCACAGAATCACGGTTATGCGGTGAAGAACGATTCTGTTGATGCCGATAAGGCTTCCGTGTACTTTGTGAACGTGAACGATGGCTCCAACGAAGGTCTGGTGTATCTGGATACTCCCGCATTTTCCGTGCAGTTCCAGCCCCAGTACGCAAACGGTCCTACAGATACCTCCTACCTGTATGATCAGTTTATGGATTTCCTCACTTCCGCAAAATAATAACGAACAGCAACCCGAAAGACCGACGCAGTTTCATGCTGTGCCGGTCTTTTCTGATGCCCGACAAAAAAACTGCCCGATCGAGTGACCGGACAGATTTTGTAGGATTGAAATCAGATTACTTTTCAGCAGTCTTCTTCTTGATGACCAGCAGCACCACGAACAGGATGACCACGGAAACCGGCAGGGAAACCAGCCAGGTAGCAGAACCCAGGAAGGTCTGCAGCAGTGCGGTCAGGATGTAACAAACGAAAGATACGGCAGCCACGGTAACAGCATAGGGAATCTGGGTGGATACGTGGTTGATGTGGTCGCATCTTGCGCCTGCGGAAGACATGATGGTTGTATCGGAAATGGGGGAGCAGTGGTCACCACAAACCGCACCGGCCAGACAAGCGGACATACCGATGTACATCAGCTCGGAGGAAGCGGGGAAGATAGCGGTAACGATGGGAATCAGGATACCGAAGGTACCCCAGGAGGTACCGGTAGAGAATGCGATGAAGCATGCCACGACGAAGATGATGGCGGGCAGGAACAGCTGGAGACCAGCGGCGTCAGCCATGATGGATTCAACAAATACATCGGAGCCAAGGTTGGTGGTCATGTTCTTCAGAGCACCTGCAGAGGACAGAATCAGAATAGCGGGAACCATGGCCTTGAAGCCTTCGGGGATGCATTCCATAGCGTCCTTGAAGGAGATAACCTTGCGGCAGATCAGGTAGATCACAGTGGCAACCAGTGCGATCAGACCGCCCCA